>JAHYJF010000442.1 GCA_019428955.1 Burkholderiaceae bacterium | reverse complement strand
CGAATGTGCCACCGTGTTCAAGACCACCGATGCCAAGCACCCCGGCGTCAAACTCGTCATGGAGCAGGGCGAAATCAACCTGGCGGGGCCGATCAAAGTGTTGTCCCGGGGGGATTTTCCGGAAAAATACGGTGATCTTTTCTTGTCGCCCAGACAGACGCGCGAGCAGTTCGAGGCGCTCGGATGGAGCAGGGTGGCGGCCTTTCAGACCCGCAATCCAATGCACCGGTCGCATGAATATCTGGCCAAGATTGCCATCGAAACCTGCGATGGTGTGCTGATTCACTCGCTGCTTGGCCATCTCAAACCGGGCGACATTCCGGCGGAAGTGCGGGCCAAGGCGATTGGCACGCTGACCGAAAATTACTTCGTCAAGAAAACCGTCATCCAGGCCGGCTATCCGCTGGACATGCGCTATGCCGGCCCACGCGAGGCTTTGCTGCACGCGCTGTTCCGGCAAAACTATGGTTGCTCGCACCAGATTGTCGGACGCGATCACGCTGGCGTCGGCAGTTATTACGGCCCGTTCGACGCGCATCACATCTTTGATACCATTCCTGAAGATGCGCTGCAGACCAAACCACTCAAAATCGATATCGCCTTCTGGTGCTACAAATGCGGTGGCATGGCCTCAGGGCGAACCTGCCCGCACACCGATGCCGACCGTCTGCAGGTCTCGGGCACCCAGTTACGCAAGTCGCTGTCCGAAGGCTCGGATGTACCGCCCGAATTCAGCCGTCCCGAAGTGCTCGCCATCCTGCGCGAGTACTACGCCGGCCTGGCTGAGAAATGATTCCCGTTAACCCCAACCTCAACCCCAAGAAGGAGAAGTGAAATGCCTACCTATGTGAGAACCGAAAAGTGTGATGGATGCAAAGGGCAGGACAAGACCGCCTGCATGTACATCTGCCCCCACGATCTGATGGCGCTGGACAAGGACGGCTCGCAAACCGGCCATCCGATGAAGGCATGGAACCAGGAGCCTGACCAGTGCTGGGAATGCTATTCCTGTGTCAAGATTTGCCCGCAGAACGCGATCGAAGTACGGCACTACGCCGACATCGTGCCTTTGGGTGGTTCGGTGCAGCCGATGCGCGGCTCCGATTCCATCATGTGGACCATCAAGTTCCGCAACGGCACGCTCAAACGCTTCAAGTTTCCGATTCGCACCACCGCCGAAGGCTCGATTGATCCCTACGGCAACAAGCCGATACCAACCATGGCAGACCTCGGCACGCCAGCCATGTTTACCCAGAACACGATGGGCGGCTACCGCACTGGCCAGGCGGCAGAACTGATCCGTGTCAAATAACCCAACTCATTCAAAAGGTGAATCGAATGTCTCAAGCTAGCTTTGAAAATCCCAAAATCGTCCAGGAAGACCTGGACATCCTGATCATCGGCGGCGGCATGGCAAGCTGCGGTGCTGCCTATGAAGTGATGCGCTGGGCTGACGCCGTCAAGGCCGAAACCGGCACCGAGCTCAAAATCAAACTGGTGGACAAAGCCGCCATGGATCGCTCCGGCGCTGTCGCGCAGGGTCTGTCGGCGATCAACACCTACATCGGCCCCGACCTTGACCCGGCCGACTACGCCCGCATGGTCTCCAACGACCTGATGGGCATCACCCGTGACGACCTGACCTATGACATGGGCCGTATCGTCGATGACTCCGTGCATTTGTTCGAAGAGTGGGGCCTGCCGATCTGGAAAACCGATGCCGAGGGTGTCCGTCACGACGGTGCCGAGGCACAGAAAGAAGGCATACCTCCGCTCAAGGACGGTGGCAAACCGGTGCGTTCGGGCAAGTGGCAGATCATGATCAACGGCGAGTCCTACAAATGGATCGTGGCCGAAGCAGCCAAAAAAGCGCTTGGTCTGGCGCGTGTCGAAGAACGTATCTTCATTGTCAAGCTGATCAATGACAAGAACGATCCTTCGCGCATTGCCGGTGCAGTGGGCTTCTCGGTGCGTGACAACTCAATCCATATTTACAAAGCCAAGACCGTGCTGCTGGCCGCCGGTGGCTGCGTCAACCTGTTCCGTCCGCGCTCGGTGGGCGAAGGTCAGGGCCGCGCCTGGTATCCGGTCTGGA
>JAHYJF010000055.1 GCA_019428955.1 Burkholderiaceae bacterium | reverse complement strand
GACGAGGAACTCCGACGCCCTGCAGGCGGCGCTTAAAAGCAGGCACTGCGACGCCGTGATCACCGGCAACGGGGGCTGCGGCATCTGCACGCCGCGGGCGAATCACGCCGCCGTCCTCGCCGAACGCAGCGGTATTCCGGCGGTGATCGTGACCAACCCCGGTTTCGACGAGCAGGCGCGAACGATGGCGCGCGACGCCGGCATCCCCGCGCTGCAGGTTGCCCTGTACCCCGACCCCTTCGACCTCGAGACCGACGCCCAGTTGCATCGGAAGACCCTCGCGCTCGTGGTGCCCCGCATAGTCGAGGCGCTGACCAGCCCGGTGCCGACGGCGACGGGAACGACGCCCAAGCGGGATCCCGGGGAGATCGCTTTCGTCGGCTCGATCGACGATGCCAATCGCTACTTCGCCGATCGGGGCTGGAGCGACGGGCTGGCGATCATCCCGCCGACGCGCGAACGGGTCGCGGAGTTCCTGAAGTACACCGACTACGCGCCTGACGAGCAGATTGCCGTCCTGCCGCCCGCGAACCTGAAGGCGACAGCGTGGAACATCGCCGTCAACGGCGTGATGGCAGGGAGCAGGCCGGAGCACATGCCCTTGCTGATCGCCGCGGTGCAGGCGATAGCGGACCCGGCTTTCAGGTACACGAACCACGGCGCGAGCACGCACGGCTTCACCAATTTCTTCTGGGTCAATGGGCCGCTCGCGCGCCAGCTTGGCATCGACCACGGACAGGGTCTGATCGCGCACCCGGTCAACAGTGTTCTGGGTCGTGCCATGAGCCTGATCGAGCGCAACATCGCCGGCCTAAGAATCAAGGAAACCCAGATGAGCAGCTTCGGGAAGGCGTCGTCGTGGTTTCTCGCCGAAGACGAAGTGGCGCTCAGCGCACTGGGATGGGTACCGCATCACGTGGAGAAAGGCTTCGACAAGAACGCGAACACGATTTCGGCGGGAAACAGCACCTTGTGGGGCCGCAATCTGGTGCCTTCGACTTCCGACCCGAAGGCCCTGATGTACATCCTGGCCTACGGCATCACGAATACCGAGGCGCTGGCCAGTGGCTTCACCGGCATGAGTCGCCGCTACGTGCTCATCGAACCAGGGGTGGCCAAGATCCTTGCCGAGGGAGGCTATACCAAGCGCGGTTTGCGGCAGGATCTGATCAGGACCGCTCGCGTGACCACTCACGAGGGGATTTTCTCGCAGGTGTACGGCTCGTTCGGCCGGGTCAATCGCTCTTTCGAGGCCGAGTATGCCAAGGCCCAGGCAAGCGGGAAGTCTGAACGCGGCAGGCTGCCGCCTTGGTACCCCAGGTTCCCGGGCTGGGAACAGGTCGAGACGATGCCGGCCGTCGGAATGCTCGAGTTCATCGTCTGCGGAGACCCGTCGCGCAACAAGGTGCAGATCCTCGCCGGCGGGCCCGGCAACGCGATCAAGGAGATCCGGCTGC
The DNA here is from genome assembly GCA_019428955.1 of Burkholderiaceae bacterium. GTDB lineage: Bacteria > Pseudomonadota > Gammaproteobacteria > Burkholderiales > Burkholderiaceae_E > JAGXFR01. The sequence goes on along the minus strand of JAHYJF010000055.1, from coordinate 14,175 downwards.
CGCTGCGTTGGGATGAACTGATGGAGCAGGCCGGCTATCGGCCCTTGCGGGAGTTCGCCCTGCCATAGTCGGCCTCCATGCCCAGCCTGCCCAGTGCTAGACTGGTAGCTGGACTCGCTGAAGGGAGGTGTCATCTCCGACGACCCACTTCCAATCCGGTTCGCTTTCAGTCCGCGTGCCGGCCAGAAACTGGCGGCAATCAAGGCCGATTCGAATTGCGCCTGCGCTCATCCTTTTCGGATAGGCTGGCCTTCTCGTCCTGGCGGTCCTTCTTGTCCGCTCCCTTGCCGCGCGGCGCCCCCCTAGTGTCTTCTGGTGCCTTGCGTTGCTCCTGTGTCTGCTGCCGCCGCTGTTGCTGCTGCTGGGGTTGTCGTTGCTGCGGGCGTTGTTGCTGATAGTGCTGCCGCGTCACGTCTTCGCGCGGCTGGTAGCGGTAGTTCCTGGAGCGCAGTTCATGCTGCTGTTGTTCGGCGCGCGGGTAGCGCTCGCCCGAGTAATTTCGCTGGTAAGAGGGCAATGGGGCGGCTTGGGGGGCTTTGCTGCGATCCCAGCGGTCCCATCCGCGGCGTTCTTGCTCCCACTCATGGCCCCAGCGCTCGTTCCAACGAGGTGGCGCGTCAGCACGCCAGTTCAGGAAATATTGCGGGGGTCGACGGTAGTAACGGACCGGAATGCGCAGCACGAACAGTGGTACATACGCACGATCGGTCAAACTCCAGGGCCCGTTGTACCAAGTGCTGGAGTACCAGTCATCGCCCTGGAACACCCAATACAGGCCGTCGTAGAAAAAGTAGTTTGAATCGGCGCGCGGGTCGTAATAGACGGGATAGCCGGGCACGCGAACCAGCCGGGGATATGCCGGCACATTGATGCCGATATTGATGCCCGGGGCGATTCCGATGTTGACGCCGAAGCTTACCTGGGCCTCGGCGGGCGCCGGCGCCATTCCGAAAAGCGTCGAAAGGGCGACTGTCAAAGCAATAAGTGGGTAACGCATTTTGACTTCCCTCTATTCTTTGAGGAGGGTCTGCACAACACTCATGATTTGCGCGAAGTGACCAACAGCAGCAAGCCGCCAGCGATCGCGCCAAGACCAGCCCATAGCGGGATGTTGACCCGTTCTTGCTCGTCCACTTTGAGATGGATCGGGCCGACGTCCACTACCTGCCTCTCCCTGGTATAGCTGAACCCGCCGTAGGCCAGTCCTAAGAGTCCGCCGACGATCAGCGCGATGGCCAGTAATTTGGTTGCATTCATGGGATCTTCCGGTTTGATTCAGAATCTGACCTCAGCAGCATTAGTTCAAGCTTAATTGTACTGCCGAAGTGTATCTGAAAACATGCCAGTGCTCAGCGCGCCTGTCGGTGCGCCGCGCCACATAACAGGGTCCTGCCCTTGAGCGCCCTGGCAGGATGCCAACAAGGAAATGGGGCGAATCCAACCACCAGCACAAGACGGCCAAGTCGATACGCAGATCACCGTGTGCTCCAGCCCACCGACTGCGGCTAGTCCTTGCGCCATGCTGCATACGGGCCATGAAATGGTGTCCAACGACATGCGTTTGAAGTAAAATGGCTTCAGGCTTTATTAATGGACAAGAGGGTTGGACGGTGGTCCGATTCCCCCCTCATGCCTCCCGCAGCAAACTAAGGAGTAACCAGGTCATGAGTAACTCTCCCACCAAATCTGCCGACAAAGTCACCGCGACGGTTGAATCAGCTGCCCAGTCGGCCGAGCAAGCCGTTCGCTCATCGCAGCGGGTCGTCAGTCACGCGCTGGAAGGGGCCGCAGAGGGCGTTGACCGTGCCGGCGATCAAGCCAGCTCGGCGATCAATCGCCTGGCCACGGACGCTGACCGGCTGGCGCACCGCGGCCTGGACGCCGTGCGCGAAGGCACGCAGCAGCTGCGCGAGCAGACCCGTCATGCCAGGGAAACAACAGTGGGCTACATCAAGGATGAACCGGTCAAATCGGTGCTGATAGCGGCTGCGATCGGCGCTACCTTAATGGCGTTGGTCACACTGGTCCGCAACTCCCGTGGCTCACGCGACTGAGGGAGCAGACGCCATGCTTCATCCCCTTATCCGCCTGTTCGCGTCAAGACCTCAGCTGTTAGTTGAACACCTTTCGGCCTACGCTGAGCTGTTTGCCGAGGAGTTCGCGTCAGCAAGCGCGCTAATGAAGCAGCGCTGGACCCTACAACTCGTGGGCGGCGCTTGCCTGGCTGTGGCAGCAACGTTGGCGGGCGTGGCAGTGATGCTGCTGGTGGCGCTGCCCACAGTGGCTTTGCCGTGGGCGCTGGCACTGGTACCCGCCGTGCCCGGGGCGCTCGGCCTGTGGATCATTCTGCGCGCTGGCGCGGCTCGTGCAGACGCCCAGTTTGCAGGACTGCGGCGGCAACTGGCAGCTGATGCAGCACTGATGCGCAGCGCAGGCGAGTCGTGAACGCCGCGGCGCCCAAGGCGGCGTTCGAACCATCGGCACAAGAGCGGCTGGTTCAATCTCGCGAACAGATGGCGCGCTGGCTCGAGAAGCAAGGCGCGGTCGATGAAGGCGCAGCGGATCCTGACCAGGGCCAATTGCCGGGGGCGACGACCGGCTTGCGCGGTCTGTCTTCCAATCCGGTCACGCTGATAGGCCTTGATTTTCTCACCCAGTGGTGGAATCAGCATCCGCTGTTGAAGTCCGCGCGCAATGCCGAGGACGCTGCACGCGATGCCATCGCACCGCTGGTGCGTCGCCATCCGGTGGCAGTGCTGGGCACCGCTGCCGCTGCCGGTGCCTTGCTGGTTTGGTGCCGGCCATGGCGCTGGTTGCCCCGGCCTGCCAAGTTGGCCAGCCTGGCTTCGACCATCGCAATCGGGGAAATTTCGCGCATTGCGCTCCAGCGCACGGAAGAGTCGTCGCCCGCCGATTTGCAGGGGCCGCACTGATATTTGTCGCTTGTGTTCGCTGGCGCACAGTACTAGTGTTTATTTATTCTTAAGTTGTTCCTTTTCAACAATCACACCGTAAAGGTTACACCATGAAACAGACCAGACGTACATTCCAACAGCTTGCCTTGGCATGCGCAATGACGTTCTTCCTGGGATCGGTCGCTGGCTTGGCTGTTGCCGCAACGGCCGATGATCTTGACCGGGAGGCCGCCCAGGCATTGCAGTCGCTTTACAAGATCAACCCGACTGCGGCACTCATCGCCAAGAACGCCAAGGCGATCCTGGTGTTTCCGAAAATCATCAAGGCCGGTCTTGTCTTCGGTGGCAGCTATGGCGAGGGCGTGCTGATGAAGGGTTCGCGTGTCACCGAGTACTACAACTCAGTGACGGCCTCGTGGGGCTTGCAGGCGGGCGCCCAGTCCTACGCGTATGTTGTCTTCCTGATGACCGACAAGGCGGTGCAGCACCTGGATAAGTCAAAGGGATGGGAAATCGGGGTCGGACCCACCGTGGTCGTGGTGAACGAGGGTGTCGCCAGAAATCTGTCCACCACCACGCTCAAAGACGATGCCTATGCCTTCATCACTGACCAGCAAGGGCTGATGGCCAGCATCAGCATCGAGGGCACAAAGATCAGCCGCATCAAGCGTTGACGGCTCAGACCACGGCGATCTTGAGTAAGTCCTTTTTGACCAATCCCCGGGCTGGTGATACCGTCCTGCCTGGCGAAGAAAAGCCTTTAGTTTCCCGTTAACAAGACAATCTTGCGCTCTGGCAACCGGGGCGTATCGAACTGAAGCCGGAGCTCACATGACTACCCGAGTAGATCTTTCCAAAATTACCTTGATGGATGCTCTTGATCTCGCCAGCCTGATCGAGGTCGAAGCATGTCAGCGCTACGAGTTGTTCGCCGCCCAGCTTGGGCGCCGCGACCCCATTGACGCCGCATCGGTGTTCCGTTCGATGGCGATCAACGAAAAGAAGCACGGTGATCAGCTTGCCGAACGCCGGCGGGCGTTGTTTGGCGATAAGCCCGCGAGAGTCAAGCTCGACGACGTCTTTGACATCGAGGCGCCGGATTTCGGTGCGCCGACCTGGAACATGTCGGCGTTCAAGGCGCTCCAGATGGCCTTGTCGTCCGAGCGCAAGGCCTTCGAGTTCTACGACGAGGCTCTACCCGGCGTGAGCCAGCCCGACGTCATAGCCCTGTTCCGGGAACTGCGCGAAGAGGAGGGTGAACACATCCAGATGGTCGAAGCGCTGATCGAGAAGCTGCCGCCCGAGGCCATGGTCGACATTCAGGATGAGGGCGTCGACTAGTTACACTATGAGAAGTGAGGCGGTGGCCCGACCCTACGACAACGAAGGAGAAACGCCGTGAATGAACGCGAAGCCTATGTGCAGAAGATGAAGGCCAAGCTCGACGAGTGGAACGCCGATATCGACAAGCTGGAGGCGCAGACGAGCAAGGTGCAGGCCGACGCGAAGTTGCGCTACCAGAAGCAGCTGAGCGAGCTGAAGTCCAACCGCGACGCGGCAGCAAAGAAACTGCGCGAACTGCAGGATGCCAGTGTCGACGCTTGGGAGGCGATGCGGCGCGGCACGGAAGCCGCCTGGGCCGATATGGCGAAGGCATTTCGGGAAGCCGCCGAGCGCTTCAAGTAAGCGTTGCGCCGGGCGCCGGGGCCGGCGCGGGCGGCAAACTCGGTGTGGTCTTGCTTGCCATGGGGACCACGCACGGGTGACGATGGGCCCCAAAGGGAGGATAATATATTCTTAAGCAAGTGCCGTGACATGCTTGAGGAGCAGACTATGGGCAATATCTGGATTCTCTCGGCCAACAGCAGCCAGGCAACCATCTTTAGCGCCGAGTCGCAAGTGGCACAGCCGGTCGCCATCGCAACGATGGAAAACCCCGCCGCGCGTATCAAACCAATGGATCTGGTCAGCGATCGCCCGGGGCGGACCTTTGACAGCTTCGGCGGTCAACGCCACGCCAAGTCCAGCGAAGTCGATCCCCGGGAACATGAGCAGATCCGGTTCGCAAAATCGATTGTCGATCGCCTGGAGCGCGGGCGTCTTGAGGGCGAGTTCGATCGTCTGGTAGTGGCCGCAGGCCCGGAGTTCCTGGGCGCGTTGCGCACCCACTTTGGCACCCCGCTCAAGGCCTTGCTCACGCACGAGATCGACAAGGACTACACCGCGCTCAAGCCGGCGGAACTGCGCTCCAGGCTGCCCGCGCAACTCTAGCTACTGCTCTGCCGGGGAGCGCGCACTTCAAGCCACCTGGCCGGCAGCGTGACCGCTGGCCCAGGCCCACTGGAAGTTGAAGCCTCCCAGGTGGCCGGTCACGTCCACCACCTCGCCCACGAAGAACAATCCCGGCACTGCCTTGGCCTCCATTGTCTTTGATGACAGGCAATCGGTAGCGACGCCGCCCAGAGTTACTTCGGCCTTGTTGTAGCCGAGCGTGCCCGACGGGCGTACCCGCCAGCGGTGCAGGCCGGTTGCCACCTCCCGCAGTTCCCTGGACGAAAACTCCTTGAGCGACTTGACGATGCCGCTGGCTGCGCACCAGCGCTGGCTGAATCGCTTTGGCAGGAACTGCGCCAGCAGGTTGTCGAGCTGGATGCGACTGCCCGAAGCCGCGCGCAGCCCCGCCTCAATATCGATTCCCGGCAGCAGGTCGATCTCGATCGTGTCGCCGCCCTTCCAGTAGGAGGAGATCTGCAGGATGGCCGGTCCTGAGAATCCGCGGTGGGTCAGCAGCAGGTTTTCGCGGAAGCTCTGGCCGTTGCATGAAACCTCGGCGTCGATCGAAATTCCCGAGAGGTCGCCAAAGCGAGCCTTGGTTTCAGGATCGAACGCCAGCGGCACCAGGGCGGGAGCGGGGGGTACGACCTTGAGGCCGAACTGCTCGGCGATCCGGTAGCCAAAGGGCGTTGCGCCAACCTTGGGCGCGGCCAGGCCACCGGTGGCGATAACCAGCGATGCCGCCATTGCCGTGCCACGGTCGGTATCGACCACGAAATCGCTTCCGGCGCGTCCGACCCGGCGCACCTGGCTTGGCATCTGCCACTTGACGTCACCACGCTGGCATTCGTTCTGGAGCATGGCGATGATCTGGAGCGCGCTGTCGCGGCAGAACAGCTGGCCCAAGGTCTTGTGTTCGTAGGCGATGCCGTGGCGCTCGATCAGCGCGATGAAGTCCTGGGGCGTATAGCGTGCCAGTGCCGAGCGGCAGAAATCAGGGTTCTGCGACAGGAAATGAGCGCTTGAAGAGTACAAATTTGTGAAGTTGCAGCGCCCCCCGCCCGAGATCCTGGTCTTCTCACCGAGCTTATTGGCGTGATCGATCAGCAGTACGCGCCGGCCTCGCTGGCCGATCTGCGCGGCGCACATCATTCCGGCCGCACCTGCGCCAATCACGATGGCATCCCAGCGCGTGGCATTCGTTGCCCGATCAGGACCTGGGCTCATACGGGTTTTCTCGTCTTGGTACACTGCGCTTCATGAAGATTCCGGCAAGACTCCAACCGTTGTTCGAAGAGGGCCTCATCGACGAAGTAGTGCGCCAACTCACGAGCGGCAAGGAGGCGACAGTTTACGTGGTCCGCTGCGGCGACGAGATTCGCTGCGCCAAAGTGTACAAGGACGCCGCACAACGCAGTTTTCGCCACAGCACTGTGTACCAGGAAGGCCGCAAGGTGAAGAATAGCCGGGAGGCGCGCGCGCGCGGCAAGGGCACATCCTACGGGCGCAAGATGGCTGAAGAAGCCTGGCAGAATGCCGAGGTCGATGCGCTTTTCAGGCTGGCTACTGCCGGCGTGCGTGTGCCCCAGCCGCACATCTGTTTCGAAGGCGTCTTGCTGATGGAACTCGTGACCGACGCCGAGGGCAACGCCGCCCCGCGCCTGAACGATGTTGAACTCGACGAATTGACCGCGCTCGAGGTCCATGCGCTGCTGCTCGACCAGGTCGTGCTGATGCTGCGTGCCGGGATGATCCACGGTGATCTCTCGGAGTACAACATCCTGATGGGCGCTGACGGGCCGGTAATCATCGATCTGCCGCAGGCCGTGGATGCCGTCGCCAGCAGTGGCGCCGCGGCGATGCTCGAGCGCGATGTCGGCAATCTGGCGACGTACTGCGGTCAATATGCGCCGCAGTTGATCGGCAGGGAATACGGCAAGGAGATCTGGGCCTTGTATCGAGCAGGGCGCTTGGTCAACGGGGCGGCACTGACCGGGTGCATCGCTGCGGACACGCGCCGGGTTGACCCGGACGTGGTTCTGCGCGAACTGGCTCTGGCCCGCAAGGAAGCGCGTGAAGAGGCAGACCTTGCCCGCCTGGAGAGGAGCTAGCGCTCGCCAGGCTCGGCGTCACGGCGCAAAGCACTTCAAGTGAAGTGATAGACAGGGGCCGCGACTGATGGCAGCATAAGGCGTCTTGAAGAATTTGAGTGCGCCAAAAAGCGCAGGTAGAATTTCCAAACCGAAGGAGGAGATCGTTATGCGTCACAAGTTGCTGCTCACAGTCGCCAGTGTGTTCGGAATGGCGTTATGCACGTCTGTCTGGGCGCAGAACATCAAGTTTGCAATCCTTGGCCCGATGGCTTTTGTCCAGGGCGAAAATCACTGGGCCGGCGCGGAGATGGCCCGTGACGAGATCAACAAGGCTGGCGGCATCACCGTTGGCGGCAAGAAGCGGATGGTCGAGATCATCAAGATCGATACCAACGAAATCCAGAGCGTTCCGGATGCCACCAATGCCATGGAGCGCGCCATCAGCCGCGACAAGGCGGATTTCCTGGTCGGCGGATTCCGTTCCGAGGCGGTGCTGGCGATGCAGGAAATCGCCATGGACAGCAAGAAGCTCTTCATGGGCGTCGGCGCTGCTCACATCAAACTCGGGCTCAACGTTGAAGAGAATTACGACCGCTACAAGTACTGGTTCCGTGCCTCGCCCACCAAGGACGTCGACCTGGCCAAGACGACCTTCACGGTGCTCGGTTCGGTGGCCGCCCAGGTCCGTACCGATCTCAAGAAGGACGTGCCCAAGGTCGCGATCGTCGCCGAAAAAGCAGTCTGGACCGAAGGGCTGATCAAGGCCGCCCAGGCCACCCTGCCGAAGATGAAGATGGAAGTCGTCGGCCTGTGGCAGCCGTCAGCAGTCGCCACCGACGTTACCGCTGAACTGTCTGCCATCAAGCGAGCGAACGCGGATATCGTCTTCACGATCATCTCCGGCCCGCTCGGAATCGTGCTCGGTCGCCAGATGGGGGAACTCGAATTGCAGGCGGTGGCCTTCGGGATCAACGTTGAAGCGCAGAAGGACGGGTTCTGGCAGGCCACGGCCGGCAAGGGCAGCTATGTCGCGACGCTCGACACGTTCTCGGAAGTCGAGATGACGCCGAAGACCATCCCCTTCGTGCGCGCGTTCAAGGAGCGTTTCAAGAAGGCTCCGGCCTACACGGCGGCAACCTACGATGTGCTCTTTGCGCTCAAGAAGGTGATCGAAGAGGCGGACTCGCTCGATCCCGACAAGCTGGTGGCGCTGCTCGAGAAGGAAGAGATCGTCGGTGCCGGATCATCTGCCTCATATGACAAGCGCCACGACCTGATTTGGGCGCCGGGCAAGACCGCCGGAATCGCAGTCCAGTGGCAGGATGGCGAGAAAGTTGCGTTCTGGCCGCCGAACATCAAGGGCATGCGCCCGTTCAAGATGCCCAAGATGTAATTTTGGTTGTGTCGTTGCGTCGCCGCGAGGGCGGTCCGGCAGGGCCGCCCGGTGACGCAGTTTGCCAGCGAGCGGGGTAGGGTGATGCGATGATCGCCGACATTTTCGTCAGCGGATTGGTAAATGGTGGTGTTTACGCGCTGTTGGCGCTGGGCTTTTCGCTGATATTCGGCGTTGCCAGGATCGTCAATATCGCGCACACGGCGTTCTATATGCTCGCCGCCTATGTGCTCTACGCACTTCTCGTGAAGGTCGGCCTGCCGCTGCTGGCGGCGATTCCGCTGGCAGTAGTAAGCGTGGTGGCGCTGTCGATGCTCTGTTACAAGCTGGTAATCGAGCCGGTGCGCCAGCATGAGTCGGCGGTCCTGATCGCCACCATCGCGCTGGCGCTGATCTTTCAGGAAGCTTTGCTGGTCTCGTTTGGCGGCAGTTACCTCGGCATTCCCAGCGCCCTGGAAGGCGTCGCTTCGGTGTTCGGCGTGCGCGTTTCCTACCAGCGGCTGTTGATCCTGGCGGTCGTGGCGCTGACGCTCACGGGGCTGTGGTATTTGCTGGCCCGCACGCGCCTGGGCTTGGCCATAAGGGTAGCCGCCAACGATCAGGAGATCGCCAACCTGATGGGCATCGACGTCAACATGGTGGCCATGCTCACGGTGGGAATCTCGGTGGCGCTCGCCGCCATTGCCGGTGTCGTGGTCGCCCCGGTATTTGTCGTCGATCCGCTGATGTGGCTGTCGCCGTTGGTGATCATGCTTGCGATCGTCGTGCTCGGCGGACTGGGTAGCCTCAAGGGCAGCCTGATCGGCGCCTTCATCATCGGCTATGTCGAGGCGATCACCGTGTTCACGGTGCCGTCCGGGTCCTATCTGAAAGGGGCGGTGGCCTTGTCGATCATGGTGATCGTGCTCCTGATTCGCCCGGAGGGATTGTTTGGCGTGGTGTTCGAGGAAGAGCGATGAGGATCTTGCTGGCGCCGTTCAAGCGGCTTTGGGCGCAACTGCGCCATGAGGTATTCGTGCTGCCCAGCCGCAGCTTCGTATTGGCCGGTGCGATCGTGCTGGTGCTGCTGCCCCTGGCATGGGGCGACGCCTACGTGTTGCGCATCGTCACCATGACCGCAATCTTTGCGATCTTTGCGGCTAGCTGGGATCTCCTGTCCGGTTTCAGCGGTCAGATCAATTTCGGCCACGCGCTATTCTTTGGCGTCGGCGCCTACACCACGGCGTTGCTCTCGCACCATTTTGGATTGCCGCCCTGGCTGACCATGCCGATTGGCGCGGTAGCGGCGATGGCCAGCGGAGTTCTGGTCGGCATTCCCTGCCTGCGGCTGCGCGGCTCATATCTCTCGCTGGCAACGCTCGCCTTTCCGCTGATCCTGATCGGAATCCTGTTTGCCTTCCCGGATTTCTCCGGCGGCGAGCTGGGAATTTCAGGGCTGCAACGGGTGGTCATCAGCCCCGTGGCCAATTACTACGTCGCAGTGGTGCTGATGATGGTGCTGTGCATGGTGATGTGGAAGATCGGCACGTCGCGCACCGGGCTCATCTTCCACGCCATTCGCGAGGATGAAGTCGCGTGCCGCGCGTCGGGAATCAACACCCCGCGCTACAAGCTGATGGCGTTTGCCCTGTCCGGGTTGTTCGCCGGCATCGCTGGAGCCCTGTTCGCGCACTTCCTGCGCGTGGCTGGCCCATCATCGCTGGAAGTTGCGCTGTCGTTCCAGGCAGTGATCTGGGGCATCTTCGGCGGTGCAGCGACCATCTACGGACCGGTGGTGGCGGTATTCGCGCTCTATCCGCTCACCGAAGTGCTGGCCAACTTCGAGTTGTTCAGGGAAATTCGCACCCTGACTTCGGCGGTGATAATCCTGTTGGTGCTGCTGTTCATGCCCCAGGGATTGGCTCCCTGGATTCGGGACAAGATCGAGAAGGTCTGCCCGCGCTGCAAGGCCCGCAACGTTTTCAGCCGGCACCAGTGCCGGCTGTGCAGCGCCGAACTCGACTGAAGCGGGGCGCTCCTTACAGTCCCAGGTAGCCGGCGCGCAAGCCCTCGTCGGCCATCAATTGCCGGGCCGACCCCTCGGCGATTATCTTGCCTTGCGAGAGCACGTAGTTGCGGCCGGCCATTTCGAAGACCTTGCCAACCTCCTGCTCGACCAGCAGCACCGGAATGCCGCTGGCGTGGATCTGGCTGATCGCCGCAAACACCTCCGTGCGCAACATCGGGGCCAGGCCCAGCGAGGGTTCGTCGATGCACAACAGGCGTGCCTTGAACATCAGTGCGCGCGCGGTGGCGAGCATCTGTTGCTCGCCGCCCGACAGAGTCCCTGAAATCTGCTTGCTGCGCTCCTTGAGCCGAGGAAACAGCTGGTAGCACCGCTCGAGGTTGGCCTGCTGCTCACCCCGGCTGGTTTCCAGGTAGGCTCCCGCCATCAGGTTTTCAAGCACGGTCAGTTCGCGAAACGGCCGACGCCGTTCGGGGCAGAGCACCAGCCCCCGCTCGCGGACCTTGTGGGCCGAGAGACCGTCGATGAATTCGCCATTGAAGCGGATCGACCCTTCGATAACAATGTCGCCGGTGGCGCCTCGCTTGGACTGTGCCTCCCATCTGACCAGCCCGGAGATGGCGCGCAGCATGGTCGACTTGCCGGCGCCGTTGGGGCCGACCAGGCCGACGAGTTCATGTTCTTCGACGTTCAGCGAGACGTCGTTGAGCAACTGCGCCTTGTCGTAGCGCACCGAGAGATCAGAGACTTCAAGCAGCGGCATGGTCGGCTCCCAGGTAGGCTTCGATGACCTTCGGGTCCTTGACCACCTCGCCCGGGGGCCCATCCGCGATCTTCTCGCCGTGGTCGATGACGATCACGCGATCGACGATCGACATCAGTTCCTTGAGCTTGTGCTCGATCATCAGCACCGCTGGCCCTTCGGAGTGCAAACGCCCAAAGCGCCCGCCCTGGTGCAGGCGCTGGATCGACTTGGCAAGCAATCCTGACTCGGCGGGACTCATCCCCCCCAGCGGTTCGTCGAGCAGCAGCAGTTCCGGCTCCGAAGCAATCGCGCGCGCCACCTCGAGGCGCTTGAGATCGCCCTGCGACAGCGCCGAAGCGCGCTCCAGCGCCTGATCGGAGATCCCCACGAACTCGAGCGCGTCCATCGCCTTGGCCTCGATGCGCTTGACCCATTCGCCGCGGTGGCGCGCGCGCGGGCTCAGGCACGGCACCATGACGTTGGCGATGATCGGCAGGTGCCGGAACGGCCTGGTGTTCTGGAAGGTGCCGGCGATGCCGCGGTTGGCGACATCCCACGGCTTGAGCCCCGAGATATCCTCGCCGTTGAAGACGATGTGGCCAGAATCTGGTTTCAGAATCCGCGTAATGAGGCGCAGCAGCGTCGTCTTGCCGGCACCGTTGGGGCCGATGATGCCGACAATTTCGTCGCGCTGGACTTCGAACGAAACGTCGTTGACCGCGATCAGGCCGCCAAAACGCTTGGTGAGATGTTCTACCTTGAAGAAGGGCGTAGTCATGGTCAGGCGTGACGTTCGTCGTGCTGCTCACGAAGCTCGCGCCGCGACACTTTGCCGACGTCGGTCTTGGGCAGTTCGCCGCGAAACTCGATGATCTGCGGCACCTTGTATTCGGCCAGCTGGGCGCGGCAGTATTCCATGATGTCGTCCTCCGAGAGCTTGCCGCGGGCCTCGGGCTGCAGCACGATGATCGCCTTGATCCTTTGCCCGACCGCCGGGTCCGGCACGCCGATCACGCCGGCGCCCTTGATCATCTCGTGCTCGTAGAGAACGTCTTCGACGTCCTTGGCGAACACCGAGTGGCCCTTGTACTTGATCAAGTCCTTGGAGCGGTCATGGAAGTGGAAATATCCTTCCTCGTCCATGTGCACGATGTCGCCGGTGCGCATCCAGCGCGCGCCGTCGATTTCCATGAACACCTTGCTGGATTCCTCGGGCGCATTCCAGTAACCGGTCATGATGTTCGGGCCACTGAGGATCAGCTCGCCCGATTCTCCCGGGGCCATGAACTCGGCAGTCTCCGGATCGATCACCGCGGCCATGACGTTCGGCACCGGGATGCCGAATGAGCCGGTCTTGGGGCGATTCAGCGGGTTGACGTGGCTGGCGGCACAGGTCTCGGTCATGCCGTAGCCCTCGGTGATCGAAGAACCGGTGCGCTGACTCCATTCCTTCATGGTTGACTCGTGCAACGTGTCCGCTCCCGATATCAGCAGCTTGAGGCGTTTCCAGTTCACCTTGCCGGTGTCCTTGTGATCCTTGAGGTACTCGTAGAGGGTCGGGACACCGTAGAAGACGGTGGCCTGGTAGCGCTCCATCGCTTCGAGAATGCTCTCGGTGTCAGGCGTGGTGAAGAGCACCATGGCGGCGCCCTGCATCAACCCGCCGAGCATGATCACGACCTGCCCGTAGATATGGAACAGCGGCAGGAACGCGATCGCCACTTCCTTGCCCGGCTCGAGCTTGGTGAACCCAACCTCGCCGGCGATCTGCGCTGAGATCAGGTTGTAGTGGGTAAGCATCACGCCCTTGGGATTGCCGGTGGTGCCGCCGGTGTAGGGCAGGGCAGCCAGATCGGTCATGGGGTCGATGGTCACCGGCGGGAGTGTGCCTTTGGCGGTCGCGGCGAGGTCGCGGAAGTCGTGCACGTTGGCCCGTTTGGGAATCGCTGGCGCCGGGACATTGAGTTCGGTGAAGATCTTGCCCAGGAACGATCTGCCGATTACGCGGCGCAGAGGCGGCAGGTAGTCGCCGATGTTGGTAACGACCACATGATCAAGGGAGGCCCCCGATTTTTCGACCTTGTCGAAGAGAATGTCCTGGCAGATCACGACCCGGGCGCCACTGTTGGCGAGCTGGAACTTGACCTCGTGGCTGGTGTAGACCGGGCTTACCGGGGTCGGGGTGGCGCCGAGCTTGAGCACTGCAAAATAGGCGATGATGAACTGGGGGCTGTTGAGCAGGTAGAGCGCGACGCGATCGGCTTTCCTGACTCCCAGTTTCGCCAGGCCAAGCGCGAAACGATCAGTCTCTGCGCGCAGGTCGCGGTAGGAAATCTCGCGTCCGTGGAATACCAGCGCGGTCTGCGCTGCGTAACGTTCGGTCGCCTCGTCGAACGCCTGCGGCACGGTGCGCAACGGGATCTCCGGATTGGCTGGCACGCCTTGCTCGTAGAATGCGAGCCATGGCCGGGACATATACGCGGACTTGTTATCCATATTCTCCTCGGGTATTGGCTCTCTGGTGAGCGCCGCTCACAGGTGTCGTTCTACCACGTGCGCGTATGCTGCCACGCTCATCCGTGGCGAGCAAGGGTAAACGATGACGCTGTAGCGAGCAAGTAGTAGTCTTTTCCAAAATGGTATGAGTCTGAACTGGGGGACGTGTTTCCAAAGAGGAATGAGTCTGAGAGCTGATAAAGGGATCGATCATCCGAGGCATGGTGATCGACATGAACGAGGCGAGACTCACG
>JAHYJF010000441.1 GCA_019428955.1 Burkholderiaceae bacterium | reverse complement strand
GAAGGTGCCGGTCCAGAAACTTCTGGACCCGGCGATCTCTGGCTTGTAAATCCAACCTTGCCTCCTTTCTGGTTGCGACCGGGGGAGCCCACCCCCGCGCCGGTTTAGGAAAACGATTGTTGCCACCAGTCAGGATAGGCCTGCTTGGTGATCAGCCGACCCGGTAGAAGGGGGGCGAATTCGCAGAGCGATTGCGGCTCGCTGAAAAAAGCATCGGGACAGAATTCGCGTTGAGTGCGAACGCAGCCTTGGTGGCTGTTCGGCGCGCTCAGGACACCGGCTAATTCGTCTAAAATTACTTCGAGTTGCGCGATTATGCTTTTCAGCGTTTTCCGAGCGCTGTCACTTTGTCTTGCAGCATGGCTTCCGAGAGAAAAAGCCGGGACCACGAGCAACGAAACCGTTTCCCGTGGCCCCGGAGGTTCGTCCGATGAGATCGTCTCCCATCGGCCGGCGGGGAAGGGCCACTTCCACGCCAGAACCCCAAAAAAGAGGAGGCGAAAGTTAGCATGAAGAAGCCCAACTCTCCCAAGAAACGTGTGCAGCGATTTCTGGCCAAGAGAGCCCGGAACAAAGCGAAGGGGTGGGATTACTCGGATGCGGCAGATCCACGTCAACAAGCCAAGGTCACCCTGCCGATGGAGTCGATCGTCTGGGCGCTGGAACTGGGTCTGGTCTCGAACCAACCAACGCTGCGAGACTTGGAAACGCTGTGTAAGCAGCTGGGGTCATGGGGTCGAACGCTGGTGCCGGAAACGATTTCCGACACCACGCTGGACACCGAGGTGCGGCGTCTATCGCCCGACTATTTGCTGGCCAAGCTGGTGCTGCGCGTGCGCGATCTGTACCGCAGCAAGATGCTCGAGCCGGCGGGCCTGCCTTGCGGCGTGGCCACCATCGACGGCAAGAACCTGGCAACGCTGGACCATGATGCCGAGGGGACGGGGCATGCTCGTTCGAGCGCCAACGACAAGTGGCACCGGAGCAAGGAACAAGAAACGAAGCTGGGCACCGACTACTATCTGATGCCCGCGCTACGCTCGACGTTGACCTCTGCCGAAGCCAAGCTGTGCCTCTACCAACTCGCTCTGCCCCCTGGGGTCGGCGAGTCGACGATGCTGCCCGCCATCGTCGAGGCAATGCACCAGGCCTACGGCCGCAGCGGGATGATCGAGGTCTTCGACGTCGACGCGGGGCTGACCTCGCTGGCCAACGCCGGCCTGATCGACGGCAGGGGCTACGGCTACATCATGGGGCTCAAGGGCAATCAGCCAGAGCTGTTCGCCGAGGCGCAGGCGTTACTGGAGCCCATGGCCAACGCCCAACCGCCCGAGGCTGAGACGCCGTGGGAGCGCCGAAATGGCAAGCGGATTCGTCGCCGACTGTGGCGGACCAACGAGATGGCGGGCATCGAAAACAGCGTCGGCACCTGGACACACCTGCGACAGACATGGCTGGTCCGGCAGGAGACCATCGATGCCGCAGGCAAGCTAGAGAACGAGGACCGCTACTTCATCTCCTCGCTGCTGTGGAACTACTTCACCCCGTCGCAGATCCTGCTCGTCGTCCGTCTGCACTGGGGGGTGGAGAATGACGCGTTCAACTCTCTGGACCTGCAGTGGCGCGAGGACTCCGGACCCTGGTGCACCTTGGGGACCGCGGTCTGGGCCTTGGGACTGCTGCGCTTGATGGCCTACAACACGGTGCAGTTACTGAGGCGACGCCGGCTCCGCGACAAGAACCCGAACGGCAGCCTTCGGGCGCCGATGAGCTGGCGCTCGCTGTTCAAGGTCATCGAGGACGCACTGCTGCTGGACCTGGAGCCTGTTCTGGTCGGCTGAGCTTGGCCCTTCCCCGCCGACCGAGCAGACCATAGCCCGCACCCTTCAGCCGCGGCAGGCGGAAAGACCGTGGTCTCGCCTGATTGCGGCCCCAGTGCGGGAGATCCGCCTCGCGGTGCCGCCGTTGACCACCACAGGCTCGTCCTCGCGCGGTCGTCGATCGGGCCTATGAGCGCGCGGCAGGACCTTGGACTTTTGCCGCCATTCATGATATCCCGGCGCCATGAGCCCGCGATATCTGCGTCGAATCGTCAGC
>JAHYJF010000440.1 GCA_019428955.1 Burkholderiaceae bacterium | reverse complement strand
GAAGCGTGGACCTCGTCGACGACCAACAAGCTGCGCGCGAGCGTAGCGTGGCGCAGGTGCGCGTGCCGCACACGCAGTGCGGCGAGCAGGACTTGATCGATCGTGCCGACCGCGATCGTTGCCGCGAGGAACCGCTTGGAGGCTTCCCCGGCCCAACGGCGATGTGCCTCGCGATCCTCTGGTCTGTCATTCCACTGCACCTTAAAATCGGGCAGGCGAACAGCCTTTTCACCATCCGCTGCCTCATATCCCGGCAAAGCGCGCACGACCACCGGTGGACGTCCCGGCCAGAGTTGGGTGGCGAACTGGCGCACACGCTCGTAGATCTGGCTCGCGGCGACACGGGTCGGTAGCGCGAAGTAGAGCGCATCGACGACGCCGGCATCGAAAAGGCGGGCGAAGCGCCACAGGGCAGCCTCGGTCTTCCCGCTACCGGTCTCTGCCTCGAGGATCACGAGGCTCCCCAGCGTCGGCTCCCCAGCAGCCAGCTGCATCGGGTGAGGTGTCGGAATTCCAAAGGTTCGCGCGAAGTCCGGCGGCGCGCCCGCAAGGGCCTGCCTCGCACTGCGCACATCCATGCCGATCGCGGCGACAGCCTCATCGGCGCGCGCAAAGACGGTCTGGACACGATCCTCGCCCGAAGCCGTGAAGGGAAAGAAGCGTGTGTCCGAACCGAGCCAGTCCGCGAGTTGCACCAGGCCTGCAAACAGGTGCGCGAATGCCGGGGAGCCAGGGAGTTCGTCGCCACCGGCTTCAAACGCCACCGGAAACGCGCGCGCCAGGGTCGCGCCGATCTCATCCAGGGTCAATGTCGGGCTGTACAGCAACGCGCCGTCTGCGCCGGCCGCCGGCCGCCAGATCGCCGGATCCATACCAACGCAGTCCGCGATGGGGCGTCCGTGGTGGCTGATGCTCGCAAGCAGCAAACCCATCACCGATGATCCCCACTGATCCATCTGCGCCAACGGAAGTCCTGCCAGGAGGCGCTCGTCTTTGCTGTCCAGCGCGAGCAGCGCCTCGCCCCCGTGTCCTGCAGGGTTTGCCCAACCGTGCGGCCGTGCGTGATCGAGCCAACGCCTGCCCTGGAAACCGGTATTCGCCTTGCCGATATCGTGCAGGAATACGAGCACCGCCAAACGCGCCAGAGCCGGGTTGTTCAGCTCTTTGCCCGCCGTGCGCTCCAGCGCGCGGCGAACCGCGGTGCATGAGGAGAGCGCCAGAAAACACGCGGCAACGTCGAGCATATGGTCGACGAGCGAATGCCACCGCGCTACGCTTCCGTCCGCGTTTCGTTCGAGTTTCCCCCATGCCATCGACTTCTCAAGAGGCCGAATGATGGAACTCTCCTGTCGTTCTTGGTCAAGCTCGCTGAATAGGACCTTATAGCGCTTCGAGCACGCGCTAAGCAATGACCTATTAGAGTGTGCCACAGGCTCAGGAGATGAGCTCAAGACATGGAGCCCGCGGCAGCATGGTGTCCGCCGCATCCCGCACCCCATTTTCTCTCGACGATGATCCTTCCTGTCCAACACGAGCGTCAACGGCATCAGCGCCCTATGCCAGAATGACGGATGCTCGCGATCCTCAACGTCACCATCCCGTTCTTCGCACTGGTCGCCTGCGGGTATGTGGCCGCGCGCGCCCGGGGCTTGCCCGGCAGTGCGGTCGGGGCGCTCAACACCTTCGTCCTTTATTTCGCACTGCCGGCGATGCTGTTTCGCTTCGCCGCCGGCGCACCGCTCGGCACGATCACCAACCCGCCGGTAATCGCCGCCTACGGCCTGGCCGGCCTGCTGGTCCTGGCGCTGACCGCGTTCGGACTGCGCTGGGGCAATCGCGACAACTGGGCTGACGCGGCCTTCGGCGCGCTCGCGGCGAGCTGGTCGAACTGGGGCTACATGGGCTTCGCGCTGCTGCCGGCGCTGCTCGGAGAGCGGGCGATCGCGGTGTTGATTGCCGCCGGCATCACCGATTTCGTGCTGGTGGTCTCGGCCGCCCTGGCGCTGGCGGCGCGCGCCGACCACAGTCACGGCTCGGTGCTCGGCGCGCTCGGCAATGCGCTCGGCGGAGTGGCGCGCAACCCCCTGATCTGGGCGATCG
>JAHYJF010000439.1 GCA_019428955.1 Burkholderiaceae bacterium | reverse complement strand
TGGTCGCCCATCGGCGCCGTGACGCTGAATCCCGAACGTGACTCCATCATAAAGTCGCATTTGGCGGGTCACGATATTCAAGCGTTGGCTGCATGAACGAGGCGACAACTACCTTGACGCGCGCCGGGGTGTAAGGCTTCAGGTAAGTGCCTGGCGCAACCTGAACCAATGCCCGCGCGGAAAACTGCGGAAAGCCTTGTGCGAACGCAGCGTCAGCCGTCTTTCCGGCAAACCGGGTTGGTATAGGCGCTCGGCCCAGTGCGCCGCCCAGGCGAACGGGTTGTAAACGTTCAGCACGCGATTGCGGGCTTCCGCCAGCGCGGCCTCGCGCCGGGGATCGGGCGGCTGGTCCAGCAATTCGGCAATCCGCGTGGCAGCCGTGTCCACATCCAGATCGTTGATCGACAGCAGTGCTTCCGCAGGCAGGTAATCGCCCACGTTCGGGCAGCCGAGATAAACCGGGTAGGCCCAGCCCAGATAAGCATCGGCGAGCTTTTCGGTCCAGTAGTTGGGCTGCACACAGTTTTCAAGCACCAGATGAAAGCGGTAAGGCAGGATCGCGTCCATCTTGTCGTCGATAGGCTCGAAACCGCGCCCGAAATGCACCAGCCGGTCGCCCAGTCGCTGTTTCAACCCTTCGAGCAGCACCAACCGCTGGCGCTGGCCTTCGGTCTTGCTGGCGTTCGAACACACCACGGCAATGCGGTTCTGCTTGGCCGGGCAGGCCAGCGCAGTCAAATAATCAAAACCGTAACGGTAGCTGTTGCTGCTGTGGTCCAGACCGACATGCCAGTTCAGCCCCAGTGCGCTGACATGCAGATGTGGGTGGCAAGACGCGGAGTGACTGTCGACCACATGGCCAAACTGCCGGTAGAAAGATTGTGGATAAAGCTTTTTTTCCAGAGGCTCGCCGGCAATGAACAGGGTGTTCTGCGGCGCGCAGACGAAGCGGTCACGCGGCCGCGCATTGCCCATCACCACGGCAAAATCCGCGCGGCCGCCCTCATCCGGGTTGAAGTCAAAGCGGCAGCAGCCCCAGCTCAGACTGCTGCCAGGCGTGAGTAGCGCCATGCCACTCGGTGAGCAGTCCATGTTGGTGCGTACCAGGATTTCACGCTGGCTCATATGGATTGACACCTGATTGGCGTTTTCACGGTGTTTTTGACGCCGTCTGGTATTCCGGCACCCAGTTCCTCAACTGGCGTTTGACTGTCGCTTCGTCGTAGGTGTCGGGGTGCGCCAGCCAGTCCATACATTCGGCGTACCAGCCTGCATCCGCCGCACGCGCCTTCGCCACCCGCAGCTTGGGGTGCGGGGTGGGCAAGGTTGATTCGTCGTCGGCCAGCAACTCTTCGTAGAGCTTTTCGCCCGGGCGCAGGCCGGTGAATTCGATGCGGATGCGGTCTTCGTCCGCGCCCGACAGGCGGATCATCAGTCTGGCCAGCTCGGCGATCTTGACCGGCTCACCCATGTCGAGCACGAAAATCTCGCCGCCCTCGCCCATCAGGCCCGCCTGCAGCACCAGCTGCGCGGCTTCGGGAATCGACATGAAGTAGCGCGTGATCTCGGGATGCGTCACCGTCACCGGCCCGCCTGCCTCGATCTGCTTCTGGAACTTGGGAATCACGCTGCCGGACGAGCCGAGCACGTTGCCGAAACGCACCGACACAAAGCGCGTGCCGGTCGTCTGCTGCATCGCCTGGCAGGCCATTTCGGCAAGCCGCTTGGTTGCGCCCATGACATTGGTCGGGTTGACCGCCTTGTCGGTGGAAATCATCACGAACTTGCCCACCCCATGGGCCTGCGCGGCAGCGGCGACCACCTGGGTGCCCAGCACGTTGTTGCGCACCGCCTCCCAGGCATTGCCATTCTCCATCAGCGGCACATGCTTGTAGGCGGCCGCATGGAACACCACGATGGGGCGATGCTCAGCCATCACCTGATTCACCCAGACGGCGTCTTTCACATCGCCAATCACCGGCGTGGTATTCAAGCCGGGAAAACGATCCGACAACTCCTCGTCCACCTCATACAGCGCCAGTTCGGACTGCTCGAACAGCACCAGTTTCGAGGGTTGAAAATGCGCAATCTGGCGACACAGTTCAG
>JAHYJF010000054.1 GCA_019428955.1 Burkholderiaceae bacterium | reverse complement strand
GAATGGCGCATCAGCACCGCCCTGGCGGCATCGTCGACCGGACCGATCTGCGAGGCTGGAGCCATCATGAACGCCCGCTCGACGACCTGAGGGCGGCCCTTGGCGTCAAGCAACGAAACCAGCGCCTCGCCCACGCCAAGATCGGTAATCGCCTGCTCCGCGTCGAGCTGGGGATTGGCGCGCATGGTCTGCGCGGCGGCGCGCACCGCCTTCTGGTCGCGCGCGGTAAAGGCGCGCAGCGCGTGCTGCACCCGGTTGCCAAGCTGCCCAAGCACCGTATCGGGGATATCGATCGGATTCTGGGTCACGAAGTAGACCCCGACGCCCTTGGAGCGAATCAGGCGCACCACCTGTTCGACCTTCTCGAGCAGAGCGCGCGGGGCGTCGTTGAAGAGCAGGTGGGCTTCATCGAAGAAGAACACCACCCGGGGCTTGTCCCGGTCACCAACCTCAGGCAACTGCTCGAAGAGCTCGGAGAGCAGCCACAGCAGAAACGCGGCGTAGAGGCGCGGCGCATTCATCAGCTGGTCGGCGGCCAGGATGTTGATGACTCCCAGGCCGTCGGCGTCGGTCTGCAGGAGGTCGTCGAGGTTGAGCATCGGCTCGCCAAAGAACCGGTCGACGCCCTGAGCGTCGAGCGAGAGCAAGCCGCGCTGGATCGCACCGATCGACGCGCTCGAGACGTTGCCGTACTCGGTGGTGAAGGTGCGCGCGTTGTCGCCCACGAACTGCAGCATCGCGCGCAGGTCCTTGGCGTCGAGGAGCAGCATCCCGCGCTCGTCGGCGATCTTGAAGACCAGCTGCAGCACCCCTTCCTGGGTCTCGTTGAGGCCCAGCATCCGCGCCAGCAGGAGCGGCCCCATGTCGGAGACCGTGGCGCGCAACGGATGTCCCTTCTTGCCGAACACGTCCCAGAGCGTCACCGGGAAGGGCCGGAATTCCGGGGTCGGCAGGCCGAGGCGCTCGAGGCGCTCACCGAGCTTGGGGGAATCGACGCCGGCGCACGACAGCCCGGTCAGGTCGCCCTTGACGTCGGCCATGAACACCGGAACTCCGATCGATGAAAAGCGCTCGGCAAGCACCTGCAGGGTCACGGTCTTGCCGGTTCCGGTGGCTCCGGTGATCAGGCCATGGCGGTTGGCCAGAGCCGGCAGCAGCGCGAGCTCCAATTGGGCGTTGCGGGCGATGGGCAGTGGTTGGGCAGTGATTGCAGTCATGGCTCAAATGGTAAAATTAGCGGTTCGGCGGGCAGGATCCAGGACTGAATTCTGCCGCATCCCGACCGATCGGCGGGAAAACCCCTCAGTTGAAAGGCAGGGCGCAATGGCTGGGCATTCAAAATGGGCAAATATCAAGCACAAGAAAGAGCGCTCCGACGCCAAGCGTGGGAAGATATTCACCCGCGTGATCAAGGAAATCAACGTCGCGGCCAAAATCGGCGGCCCTGACCCGGACGCCAACCCGCGGCTGCGCCTGGCGATCGACAAGGCCTCCGAGGCCAACATGCCCAAGGATACAGTGACCAGGGCGATCCAGCGCGGCTCGGGCGATGTCGAGGGCGCGAACTACGAGGAGATCCGCTACGAGGGCTACGGCGTCGGGGGCGCGGCAATAATCGTCGACTGCCTGACCGACAACCGCACCCGCACAGTTGCCGATGTGCGCCACGCCTTTTCCAAGAACGGCGGCAATCTCGGCACCGACGGCTCGGTCGCATTCATGTTCAAGCACTGCGGGCAGTTCCTGTTCCCACCGGGAACCTCCGAGGAAGCGGTCATGGAAGCCGCCGTGGCGGCTGGTGCCGAGGATGTGATCGGCGACGACGAGGGCGGGGTCGAAGTTATCTGCGCGCCGGCCGACTTTGCCAAGGTCAAGGATGCCCTGGCCAAGGCCGGGCTCAAGGCCGAGATCGCGGAAGTGACCATGAAAGCACTGACCGAGACCGAGTTTTCCGGCGAGGACGGCGAAAGCCTGCAGAATCTGCTGGACGTGCTCGAGAACCTCGACGACGTCCAGCAGGTCTACACCAACGCGGTCATCGACTCGTGATGGCGCCACCCGTTTCGATCGAAGGATCCCGGCCATGAAATTGCTCGTAATCGGCGGCGGCGGACGCGAACACGCGCTCGCCTGGCGGCTGGCCCAGTCACCGCGCGTCCAGAAGATCTACGTCGCGCCAGGCAACGGCGGCACCGAGCGCGAACTGGCGATGGAGAACCTGCCGATCACCGGTTTGGAGGAGCTCGCCCGCTTCGCCGCCGATGAGGGCATTGCGTTTACCGTGGTGGGTCCGGAGGCGCCCCTGGCTGCCGGGATCGTCGACCTGTTTCGTTCCCGCGAGTTGCCGATCTTCGGGCCAACCAGGGCTGCGGCACAGCTCGAATCGTCCAAGGATTTCGCCAAGTCGTTCATGCGCCGCCACGCAATTCCGACTGCCGACTACCGGACCTTCACCGATGCCCAGGCCGCCCGCGACTACGTCGCCGCGCGCGGGGGCCCGATCGTGGTCAAGGCCGACGGCCTGGCTGCCGGCAAGGGTGTCGTCGTGGCCCAAACGGTAGAGGAGGCGCAGGCCGCGATCGACGCCATGCTCGGCGACGCAGCGTTCGGCGAAGCCGGCTCTCGGGTTGTGATCGAGGACTTCCTGGCCGGCGAGGAAGCCAGCTTCATCGTCATGGCCGACGGCTCGAATGTGCTGACACTCGCGACCAGCCAGGACCACAAGCGCCTGCTCGATGGCGACCAGGGTTCCAACACCGGCGGGATGGGCGCCTATTCCCCGGCGTCGCTGGTGACTCCGGAAATCTATGCCCGGGTGCTGCGCGAAATCATTCGACCGACCATCGAGGGCATGGCGGCCGAGGGCATGGCCTTCACCGGCTTCCTCTACGCCGGGCTGATGATCGACGCCACCGGCAAGCCGCGGGCGCTCGAATTCAACTGCCGGCTCGGCGACCCCGAGGCCCAGCCGATCATGATGCGGGTCAAGAGCGATTTCGCCACTGTGGTCGAACACGCCATCGCCGGCACCCTCGACGAGGTCGAGCTGGAGTGGGATCGGCGCACCGCCTTGGGAGTGGTTATGTCGGCCCAGGGGTACCCGACCGACCCGCGCACGGGCGACCGGATCGACGGCCTGCCGAGGCAGGGCAACGCCTGGGACTCCGACACCATGATCTTCCACGCCGGCACCGTCGAGCGCGACGGTCACCTGCTGACCAGCGGCGGGCGAGTGTTGTGCGTAACCGTGCTGGCCGATTCGGTGAAAATGGCCCGGCACCGGGCCTATGAAGTGCTGCAACACGTCTCGTTTGACGGCATGCATTTCCGGCGCGACATCGGTCACCGCGAGATCGCCCGGCGCGTCGAAACTCGCCAGGCGCAAGGCTAGACCGATGGGCGAGCTCGATACGACAGCCATGCAGGCGCCGCGGATCGCCGAGGTGCGCGATTTCCTGCTGGGTCTGCAGCAGAACATTGGTGATCGGCTCCAGGCTCTCGACACCGGGGAATTCCGCGCCGAGAGCTGGGAGAGACCGGCAGGGGGCGGTGGGATCAGCCGGGTCATCGAGGACGGGGCGGTATTCGAGCGCGGCGGCGTGCTGTTTTCGCATGTCACCGGCAAGTCCCTGCCGGCGACAGCGTCGGCCGTACGGCCGCAGATCGCCGGCCGCGGCTTCGAGGCGCTGGGGGTCTCGCTGGTGCTGCACCCGCGCAATCCTTTCGTTCCTACCACCCACCTCAACGTACGCTTCTTTGTCGCCCACGCCCCCGAAGGCAGCGACGAGGCACCGGTGTGGTGGTTCGGCGGCGGCATGGACCTGACCCCCTACTACCCATTCGAAAGGGATGTGGTGGGTTTCCACTCCGCCTGCAAGGACGCATTGGCGCCATTTGGCGAGCAGTACCACCCCCGCTTCAAGAAGTGGTGCGACGAATACTTCTTCCTGCCGCACCGCAGTGAGTCGCGCGGGGTTGGCGGGGTCTTCTTCGACGACTTGAGCGAACCCGGCTTCGAGACCTCGTTCGCGCTCACTCGCAGCGTCGCCGAAGCCTTCATCCCCGCCTATGTGCCCATCATCGAGCGCAATCGGCATCAACCCTACACCGAGCGCGAGCGCGATTTCCAACTCTACCGCCGTGGGCGCTACGTCGAATTCAACCTGGTCTACGACCGCGGAACGCTTTTTGGACTGCAATCGGGTGGGCGTACCGAATCGATCCTGGTGTCGATGCCGCCGCTCGCCAAATGGCGCTACGACTGGCATCCCGAACCCGATTCGCCGGAAGGCCGACTCGCCGAGTTTCTGCAGCCGCGCGAATGGGTCTGACCCGCGCGGCCGGACAGCGGCGCCGTATTGGCCTGCTCGGGGGCAGTTTCGATCCAGTCCACGTCGGCCACATCGCGCTCGCACGCGCCGCCCAGAGCGCGCTGCTCCTGGACGAAGTGCACTTCATTCCGGCTGGAATTGCCTGGCAGAAGGGGGGCGCGGTAGCCAGCTCAGGAGATCGGGTCGCGATGCTGCAACTCGCGCTGGGCTCCGAGTCCAGCTGGATCATCGATCACTGCGAGCTGCAGCGCCCGGGCGCCAGCTACACCATCGACACCCTGCTCGAGCTGCGCGCGGCGCTGGGTCCGGAACCGGCGCTGGTGCTGCTGCTCGGCGCCGACCAGTTCCGCAACCTGCCGAGCTGGCAGCGCTTCGGCGAGCTGCTGGAGCACTGCCACCTCGCGGTGACGCAGCGCGCCCCGCGCCAGCTCAGTGAGCTGCCCGAGGTGCTCGAAGCCCTGCTGGCCGCGCGCGGCAGCGATGCCCTGCCCGATGCCCCGGCGGGGAGCATCGTCTTCTTCAACATGCCTCCGGTGCCGGTCTCGTCAAGCGGCATCCGGGCGCAACTCGCCGCCGGGCAGCAACCGGCGGAACTGTTGCCGCCGGGCGTTCTCGACTATATTGAAAGCAAGCACCTTTACCTGCGGAGTTAAGCCAGCGGATGGATCTCGCCAAGCTGCAACGGATCGTGGTCGACGCCCTTGATGATCTCAAGGCCCAGGACGTTCGCGTCTTCAATACCACCGGCATCACCGGGATGTTCGATCGGGTCGTGATCGCCAGCGGCACTTCCAACCGCCACACCCGATCATTGGCCAGCCACGTCGCCGACAAGGTCAAGGCTGGCTGTGGCGAGGTGATTTCGATCGAGGGCGCGGAAACCGGCGAATGGGTGCTGGTCGACGCCGGTGACATCGTCGTTCACGTGATGCAGCCGTCGATTCGCACCTACTACAACCTCGAGGAAATCTGGGGTGTCAAGCCGGTGCGGCTCAAGACCGGGGCCACACAGCCCAAGGCAGCGGGCGGGGCCAAGGCGACCAAGGCCAAGCCGGCGAGCAAGCCGGCAAGCCCGCGCGCCAAGGCGCGCTGAGCCCGGCGAACGGGCGGACTGCAGCTATGCTGCTCCGGGTCATTGCCGTTGGCACCCGGATGCCGGACTGGGTCGACACCGCCGTGGCTGACTATACCCAGCGTCTTCCCCCTGAGATACGGCCGGAATGGCGCGAGGTCCGCGCCGAGCCGCGCAGCCGCAGCGCCGACACCGGGCGGTGGTTGGCGCGCGAAGCCGAACGAATCAGAACCGCGCTGCCGGAAGGTGCGCACATCGTCGTGCTCGACGAGCGCGGCGCCGACCTGAGCACCGTGAGCCTGGCCCGCGCTCTCGAGCGCTGGCGCGACCAGGCCCGTCCCGTGGCGATCGTGATCGGAGGCCCCGACGGCATCGACCCCGAACTCAAGGGCGCTGCCCACGAGACCATCCGCCTGTCGAGCCTGACGCTGCCCCACGCGATGGTGCGGGTGCTGCTCGCCGAGCAACTGTTCCGGGCCTGGTCGATCATCACCGGCCACCCCTACCACCGCGCCTGAGGACTGGTCCCGAGATGCTGTCCACCGACTTCGTCTACCTCGCCTCGAAGAGTCCCCGGCGCGCCGAACTGCTGCGCCAGATCGGGGTGCGCTTCGAACTGCTGCTCGAGCCCGACGAGCATGCCGCCGAGGCGCTCGAACATACCCGCCCGGGGGAGGCGCCAGCGGCATACGTGGTGCGCGTCACGCTGGCCAAGGCGCAAGCCGCCGCGGCAAGACTCGCGGCCAGCACTTTGCCGAACGGGCCGATACTCACGGCCGACACCACGGTGGTGTTGGGCTCGCGCATGCTCGGCAAACCGGCCACCGCGGCCGAGGCGATCGCGATGCTGAGCGAGCTGAGCGGCCGCACCCACGGCGTGCTGACGGCAGTGGCGCTGGCCCGCGGCGCTCGCATCAGGCACCTGGTGAGCCGCTCACGGGTGCGCTTCGGCCGCATTACGGGCGCTGAGATCGAGCGCTACGTCGCCGGCGGCGAACCGATGGACAAGGCCGGCGCCTACGCGGTCCAGGGCGAGGCCGCACGCTTTATCCGCTGCATCGACGGAAGCTACTCCGGTATCATGGGCCTGCCGCTCTATGAGACCGCACGCCTGCTGCGGGACACCGGCACCGGGCGCTAGGCATGGAGAGCGAAGAAATCCTCATCAACCATACGGCACACGAGACGCGTGTCGCGCTCGTGAGCCAGGGCGTGGTACAGGAACTGCACATCGAGCGCGCTGCCGCGCGCGGGATCGTCAGCAACATCTACCTCGGCAAGGTGGCGCGGGTGCTGCCCGGAATGCAGTCGGCGTTCATCGACATCGGACTCGAGCGGGCCGCCTTCCTGCATGTCGGCGACCTCTGGCAATCGCGTGCCCAAGAGTTTAGCCAGACGCTGCCGATAGAGAAGACCATCTTCGAGGGCCAGCCGATCCTGGTGCAGGTTCTCAAGGATCCGCTCGGGACCAAGGGCGCCCGGCTCACCACCCAGATCAGCATCGCCGGCCGGCTGCTGGTCTACCTGCCGCAGGACCCGCACATCGGCGTTTCGCAGCGCATCGAGGACGAGGTCGAACGCGCCGCACTGCGCGAGCGTCTCGCCGCGGTAATTCCCCACGACGAAAAGGGCGGGTTCATCATCCGCACGCTGGCCGAGGCCGCGGGCAGCGCCGAGCTCGAGTCCGACCTGATGTATCTGCGCAAGTGCTGGCTGGAAATAGTCGCCGGCAGCCATCGCAGCGACATCCCGGCGCTGCTCTACCAGGGCCTGAGCCTGAGCGAACGCGTAGTGCGCGACCTCAGCGCCGAATCGACCGAGGCCATCGTGGTCGATTCCGACGCCGAGCTGGCGCGGCTGCGGGCCTTCGCGGCAACGTATTCGCCCGAAGCCGTCGCCCTGCTGCGCGGTTACCGGGGCGAGCTGCCGCTCTTCGACGTCCATGGGGTCGAAGCCGAGATCGAGCGCGCCCTCTCGCGCCGCGTCGAGCTCAAGTCCGGCGGCTACCTGGTGATCGACCAGACCGAGGCGCTGACCACGGTCGATGTAAATACCGGCGGCTTCGTCGGCGAGCGCAATTTCGACGACACGGTGTTCAAGACCAACCTCGAGGCGGCCCATGCGATCGCACGCCAGCTGCGGCTGCGCAATCTCGGCGGGATCATCGTGATCGATTTCATCGACATGGTATCCGACGAACACCGCGAGAGCGTGCTCGCCGAGTCGCGCCGGGCGCTGGCTCGTGACCGCACCCGTTCGAACGTCGCCGGCTTCACTTCGCTGGGCCTGGTCGAGATGACCCGCAAGCGCACCCGCGAATCGCTCTCCCACATTCTGTGCGAACCCTGCCCGACATGCGACGGCAAGCGCGAGCTGAAGACTGCGCGTACCATCTGTTACGAAATCCTGCGCGAGATCCGCCGCGAGGCGACGCAGTTCAATCCGCGCGAATTTCGCATCCTCGCCTCGCAGGCGGTCATCGACCTGTTCCTGGAGGAAGAAGCGCAACCGCTCGCCGAGCTCGGCGACGCGATCGGCAAGACCGTCTCGCTCTACGTCGAGACCGGCTACAACGTGCAGCAGTACGACATCATTCTGAGCTGAGGGCGCACGGGAACATCGCCATGGGCGAGAGAGTCGTGGTGATCGGTGGCGGGACAATCGGCAGCGCGATTGGCTGCTTCACTAAAGCCCACCCCGAGTTCTCGGGTGAGGTCACGGTCATCGAACGCGACCCGGGCTACACGCGCGCTTCCTCGGCCTTGTCGGCGAGCTCCATCAGGCAGCAGTTCTCGAGCGCGATCAACATCCAGATGAGCATGGCGGGCATCGAGTTCCTGCGCAGCGCGCGCGAACTCCTCGCCGTGGGGGGCGAGCGCCCCGAGCTCGGACTGAAGGAACAGGGCTATCTGTTCCTGACTTCCGCCCACGGTGTCGAAACCCTGTCGGAGAACCATCGTGTGCAACGGGCGCACGGCGCCGACGTCGTCTTGCTCAACCCCGACGAGTTGCGCCATCGTTTCCCCTGGCTCTCCACCACCGGCGTTGCCATGGGTTCACTCGGGCTCTCCGGCGAAGGTTGGTTCGATGGGTACAGCTTGCTGCAGGCCCTGCGCCGCAAGGCGCGTTCGCTGGGCGCAAGCTATCTGAACGCAGAGGCCTGCGGTTTCGATCGTGACGGTGAGCGCATCCGTGCGGTGCGCCTCGCCGACGGGAGTTCGGTGCCGTGCGACGTGGTGGTCAACGCGGCCGGTCCGTGGGCGCGCGAGGCGGCGGCGTGGCTCGGGATCGATCTGCCGGTGCGCGCGCGGCGCCGTTGCGTGTTCGTCGTCAGCTGCCCGACCCGAATCGAGGACGCGCCCCTTGTCATAGATCCGTCGGGCGTCTGGTTTCGCCCGGAGGGCAGCAGCCGGTTCATCTGCGGGACCTCGCCGGACGCGGCGGACGATCCCGACGACCTGCCGCTGGAAGTTGATCACGCGCTCTTCGAGAACCTGGTCTGGCCAACGCTCGCGGCTCGCGTACCCGCGTTCGAAGCCTTGCGCCAAACCGGCGCGTGGGCCGGCTACTACGAGTTCAATACCTTCGACCAGAATGGCATCGTGGGATTTCACCCAGCGGTGCGAAACCTGATCTTCGCCAACGGCTTTTCCGGCCACGGCCTGCAGCAATCCCCGGCCGTCGGCCGCGGAGTGGCCGAGTTGATCGTCCTCGGTGGCTACCGCACGCTTGATCTGACGCCGCTCGCCTTCGAGCGCATCGCCGCGAAGCGCCCGCTGATCGAGCGCAACGTGGTGTGAGGCGGGTCAGTAAGTCTTTGACATCGGGATAGCCAAGGAGATAAAGTAAGGATTCCTTACTATCCGCTAGAGGCCGCAATGCTCGCCAAGATCACCTCGAAGAACCAGCTCACCCTGCCCAAGAGCATCATGCAGGCGGTCGGCCCGGCGGAGTATTTCGACGTGGAGGCCCGCCACGGCCAGATCGTTCTGACGCCGGTACGCATCCAGCGCGGCGACGCCGTGCGCGCCAAACTCGCCGAACTCGACCTGACCGGGGCCGACATTGGCGATGCGGTAGCGTGGGCGCGCGCCGTGATCCCCGGCGCCTCCAGACGCGCGGCCAAGTCCCCCGCGAAGTCCCCCGCGAAGGGGCAGCGCAAAGCATGAGCGCCCGCCGTCGCAGCAAGGAGCTAGCCGATGGCAATCCTCCGCGCGTGGTGCTCGACACCAACGTGGTGCTGTCCGCGCTGGTCTTTGGCCAGGGAACGATGGCGCGGTTGCGCGTCCCCTGGCAAGGCGGCCAGTGCGTGCCGCTGGTGAGCACCGCGACCGCGCAGGAACTGGTGCGCGTGCTTGGCTATCCGGAATTCCGGCTCGATCCGGCCGCGCAGCGGGAGTTGCTCGCCGACTACCTGCCATACGCCGAGGTGGTACGCATACCCAAGCCGCTGCCGATTGTGCCCGCGTGTCGGGACGTCTTCGACCTGCCGTTTCTGCGCCTGGCCGTCGCGGGACGGGCCGACATCCTGGTCTCGGGTGACGCCGACCTGCTGGCACTGGCCGACCTGGTGCGCTTCGGGATCATGACGCCCGAGATCTTCCTGAAGCACCTGCCGCCAATCGATTCGTCCGGAACCTGAAGATCGTCGGCACGGGCGGCCGGGGACACCAGGTCAGTACGCGCCAGGGCATCCGGCGTGATGCCCGCTACGCCGGCTTCTTCTCGCGCGGCAGCCGACCCATCAGGTAGAACTCGTCGTTGGGCATCATGCCGCTGAGATTGGCCATCCGGTTGCTGAGCGCGAAGAACGCCGCGATCGCGCCGATGTCCCAGGCATCCTCATCGTCGAAACCGTGCTCGCGCAAGGCCAGGAAGTCGGCTTCCGACAGGTTCTCGGAGTCCAGCGCGACGGTCAGCGCGAAATCGAGAATGGCGCGCTGCCGAGGGGAGATTTCGGCCTTGTTGTAATTGGTCGCCACCTGGTCGGCAACGCGCGGATTCTTGGCGTAGACCCGCAGGATGGCGCCGTGGGCGACGACGCAGTAGAGACAGCCGTTGGCGGCGCTGGTGGCCACCACGATCATTTCCTTCTCGGCCTTGGTCAGCTTACCTTCGCGCAGCATCAGCGCGTCGTGATAGGCGAAGAAGGCACGGAATTCAGCCGGACGGCGGGCGAACTTGAGAAAGACGTTGGGCACGAAGCCGGCCTTCTCCTGCACCTCGAGGATGGTGCTGCGGATATCCTCGGGCAGACCGGCAATCTCGGGCAACGGGTAGCGATCGCTTGATTCAGTCATCGTGGTGCTCCTTGGGCAGGTTGGAAGGCGCCCCCGCATTCACCGGCGAGGCGTCCCGGGATCAGTCAGCAGCATACTGTATACGGTATAGGCGCGCATACACGCCGTCGTGCGCCAGCAGCTCGGCGTGCGTTCCCTGCTCGATGATGCGGCCGGCCTCGAGGACCAGGATGCGGTCGGCACGCTCGATCGTCGAGAGGCGGTGGGCGATCACCAGGGTGGTGCGGCCCTTCATGGTGTGTTCGAGCGCGACCTGGACATCGCGTTCGGTTTCCGAATCCAGCGCCGAGGTCGCCTCGTCGAGCAGCAGTATGGGCGCGTCCTTGAGCAGGGCCCGGGCCAGAGCCAGGCGCTGGCGTTGGCCGCCGGAGAAACGGGCGCCGCGCTCGCCGACCTGGGCATCAAGCCCACCCGGCAGGGCACGCACAAAATCGCCGAGCGCGGCCGCTTCGAGCGCCGCCCAGACCCGCTGGTCGTCGACTACGCCGTCGGCACCGAACACCACGTTGGCGCGCACCGTGCCGTTGAAGAGCACGATATCCTGGCTGACCATCGCAAACTGCGCGCGCAGATCGGCGAGCCGAATCGAGCCGAGAACCACGCCGTCGATGAGGATCTCGCCCGCAGTGGGCTCGATGAAGCGCGGCAGCAGGTTCATCAGGGTGCTCTTGCCACCCCCCGAGGGTCCCACCAGCGCGATCACCTCGCCGGTGCCGATTTTCAAGTCGATACCATGCAGCGCCGACACCTCGGCGCCGGGGTAACCGAAGCTAACGCCCTCGAAGAGCAGCTCGCCACGCGAGCGGCCCATTGCGAGCGTGCCGCCATCGCTCTCGCCGTCCTTGTCGATCAGCGCGAAGACGCCTTCGGCGGCGGCGAGCCCACGCTGCAGCTGTTCGTTGACGTCGGCCAGGCGCTTGAGCGGCGCCAGCAGCATCAGCATCGCGGTGATGAACGATACGAACCCGCCCACCGTGGTCTGACTGTTGGCCGACTGCATCAGCGCGATCGTGACCACGATCGCCACTGCCACCGAGGCACACAGCTGGGTGATCGGAACGGTGGCACTGCTGGCCACCGTGATGCGCATCGCAAAACCACGCAGCCGACCGATGGTGCGATCGAAGACACCGCCCACCTGGTCGTAGGCGTTGAAGATCTTGATTACCTTCTGGCCGTGCACCGCCTCCTCGACCACTCTGGTCAATTCCCCGGTGTACTCGAGATTCTGGCGATTGAGCAATCTCATGCGACGGCTGTAAATCATGATCACCAGCGCGGTCACCGGTATCAGCCCGAGCGCCACCAGGGTCAGTTGCCAGTTGAGCCACAGCAGCCAGCCGAGCAGCCCAACCACCACCAGCGAATCACGGATGATAGTGGTCACCGCGCGGGTCACCGCGCCCGTGACGTTGGTGACTTCGAAAACGATCTTGGAGATCAGAAGGCCCGATGCCTCGCGCTCGAATTCGGCCGACGGCAGGCGCATCATTCGCGCGAACATTTCGCGGCGCATGTCCACGAGAACATGGTTGGCAACCCAGCTGATGGCATAACTGCTGGTGAACGTCGCCAGCCCGCGCACCACGAAGATGGCAATCAGTGCCACCGGCACGATCCACAGCGGCAGCGCGCCCTTGGCGACGAAACCTTCGTCGAGCAGCGGCTTCATCAGTGCCGGGAACAGCGGTTCGGTCGCCGCCGCGACCACCATCCCGACCAGAGCCGCGACGAACCCGGTGCGATACGCTCTGGTGTAGCCGAAAAGACGCATGTACAGGGGGAAGCTCTTCACGCTGCGCGCACTCCCTTCGTCAGTACTCGACCGCTGCAGACTGGGGCCGCAGGCGTTCCCGCAACTCCGTGAGCAGGGCGTCGTCGGGCCGGACCCGCCATGGTCCGCCCAGTTCGATGGTGCAGCCGGCACTGCCGTTGAGATAGACCACCACCACTGGCAGCGTTCCCTGCCCGCTGTTGTCCTGCGCCGCAAAGGGTAGCAGCACGCTGCGCAGCAGCGTGACGTCGACGCCACCCGGTGCCACCAGTTGCAGCCGCTTGCCGAACTCGGAGCGGGCTTCGCCCAGCTCCAGCAGGCGCTCAGCCACCACCCTCAACCCTCCGGTGAAATCGTCCTTGCTGACCTTGCCGAGCACTACCAGCAGTTCGTCCTCGCGGACCACGGCGCGCTGCGCCTCGAGGGTCTCGCTGAACACCGAAACTTCGATCGCCCCGCTGCCGTCGTCGAGGCGAACGAAGAGCATCTTGCCGCGGCGCGTCATCTGGGTACGCTGCGCCGAGACTATGCCCGCGAGCCACACCGGCTGGGGCTGGGGTTGCAGATCGCTTAGCCTGGTGCGCGCGAATTTCCGGACTTCTGCGGCGCAGTCGTCAAACAGGTGGCCGCTGAGAAACAGGCCCAGCGCGGCTTTCTCCTCCTGCAGGCGCTGGCGCGGACTCCACGGCGTCGCCGGCAGCCACTGAGGGGATTGGGCCTGCTCCTGGTCATCGTCGCCGAACAGGCTGACCTGATCGATGTCAGCCGCGCGGGCGTCGGCCAGGTCGATCGCGCGCCCCACGTTGGCCAGCAGGCGTGCACGGTCCGGGTCGGTCGCATCGAATGCGCCGGCGCGCACCAGTGCCTCGATCGCCCGGCGGTTGACGCACTTGCGATCCACCCGGGCACAGAAGTCATAGAGGTCGGTAAAGGGTCCGCTCTCGCGCGCCGCGATGATATTGCGCACCGCCGCTTCGCCGGCGCCCTTGATTGCCCCCAGGCCATAGCGCACGGCGCTTTCGCCGACCGGCTCGAAACGGTACGCCGAGCTGTTGACGTCCGGGCCAAGGATCGTAACGCCGTTGGCCTTGGCGTCGACCACCAGCACCTGCACCTTGTCGGTGTCGCCCATGTCGCACGACAGGGTCGCAGCGATGAACTCGGCCGGATAGTGGGCCTTGAGCCACGCGGTCTGGTAGGTGAGAACGGCATAGGCAGCCGAATGCGACTTGTTGAAACCGTATTCGGCGAACATCGCCATGAGGTCGAATAGCCGGTTGGCCAGCACCGCGCCGTAGCCGCGCTCGACCGCGCCGGCGACGAAGGTATCGCGGTACTTGGCCATTTCCTCGGGCTTCTTCTTGCCCATCGCGCGCCGTAGCAGGTCGGCGCCGCCGAGCGTGTAGCCGCCGATGGTCTGGGCGATCTGCATCACCTGTTCCTGGTAGACGATCACGCCGTAGGTCGGCTCCAGGCAGGGCTTGAGATCGGGATGGAAATAGTCGATCGTCTGCTGCCCCTTCTTGCGCATGATGAAGTCGTCGACCATGCCCGAACCTAACGGCCCCGGCCGGTAGAGCGCCAGCACCGCGACGATGTCCTCGAAACGGTCGGCCTGGAGCTTCTTGACCAGTTTCTTCATGCCCTCGCTTTCAAGCTGGAACACGGCCGTGGTGTTGGCCTCGCGCAGCACCGCGTAGGTGGCCGGATCATCGAAGCCGATTCTCGGCAGGTCGATCGCCATGCCCGGATGGCGCGCCCGGATGTACTCGACCGCCAGCTCGATGCTGGTCAGGTTGCGCAGGCCCAGGAAGTCGAACTTCACCAGCCCGACAGCTTCGACGTCGTCCTTGTCGAACTGGCTGATGACACCGGAGTCGGCGCCTGGCTGGCGGTAGAGGGGGCAAAAATCGGTCAACTTGCCGGGCGCGATCAGTACCCCGCCGGCATGGGTGCCGACGCTGCGCGCCAGGTCCTCGAGCGGTTCCGCCAGCGCCAGCAACTCGCGCACCTCGACCTCCTTGCGTTCGCGCTCGCGCAGCTGCTCCTCGCGCTCGCGCGCCTTCGCCAGCGACAGCGGCTTGCCCTGCTCAACCGGGATCAGCTTGGAGAGCTGGTCGCAGAAGTTGTAGCCCATGTCGAGCACCCGCCCGACGTCACGAATCACCGCCCGCGAGGCCATCGTGCCAAAGGTCGCGATCTGCGACACCGCCGCCTCGCCGTACTTGGCCCGCACGTAATCGATCACCAGGTGGCGGCGATCCTGGCAGAAATCGATGTCGAAGTCTGGCAGCGATACCCGCTCCGGATTGAGGAAGCGTTCGAACAGCAACCCATAGGGGATCGGATCGAGGTCGGTGATCCCGAGCGCATACGCGACCAGGGAGCCGGCTCCGGAACCCCGGCCGGGACCGACCGGCACCCGGTTGGCCTTGGCCCAGTTGATGAAATCGGCCACGATCAGGAAGTAACCCGGGAAGCCCATCTGGGAGATCATCACGCACTCATATTCCAACCGCTGCCGGTATGACTCGCGGCGCAGCGCGCTTTCACTCTCGTCCCCCGGCATGGTGGCCAGGCGCTTCTCCAGCCCGGCATGCGCCAGCTGGCTGACGTAGTCGTCCAGTGTCACCCCTTCAGGGGTCGGGAATGCAGGCAACTGTGGCTTGCCGAGCACCATTTCGAGGTTGCAGCGCCGCGCGATTTCGACCGCGTTGGCGAGCGCCTCGGGCAGGTCGGCAAAGAGCTCGGCCATCTCGGACTGGGACTTGAAGTACTGTTCCGGGCAGAAATTTCGCACCCGCCTCGGGTTGGCGAGAATCTCGCCCTGGGCGATGCAAACCCGTGCCTCATGCGCCTGATAATGGTCGCGTTCCATGAACTGGACGGGGTGGGTGGCTACGACCGGCAGTCCGAGCCGGCTGGCCAGCCGGGCGCTCGCCCTGGTGCAGGTCTCATCGTCGGGACGCCCGGAACGCTGGAGTTCGAGGAAGTAGTCACCACCAAAACGCTCCTGCCAGCGCTTGGCGAGCGCCGCCGCCAGTTCCTCGTTGCCGGCCAGCAGCGCCTGGCCGATATCGCCATGGACCGCCCCCGAAAGTCCGATCAGACCGTCGTTGACCCCTTCAGGGCCCTCGTCGAACCAATCCTGAAGCAATTCGCCGCGGCCGCGCCACTCGTTCT
>JAHYJF010000438.1 GCA_019428955.1 Burkholderiaceae bacterium | reverse complement strand
GGAATTGGATGATCGTGGTATCGTCGGACATAGGCGTATCGCTCCTCTGGAGGTTCTGGCAGGCTTCGAACACCCGCCACGATACGCCGCCTTCTCAGGCCGCATCAC
Organism: Burkholderiaceae bacterium; assembly: GCA_019428955.1. Classification (GTDB taxonomy): domain Bacteria; phylum Pseudomonadota; class Gammaproteobacteria; order Burkholderiales; family Burkholderiaceae_E; genus JAGXFR01. The sequence goes on along the minus strand of JAHYJF010000438.1, from coordinate 2,008 downwards.
CCAGATTCATGCATAGCTCGGTGGCAGATCAGGGCGACCTTTGGCCTGAAAGCCTGGGTGCAGCTTGCCGATATCATGCAAGAAAACCAAGGCAGAAAGTCGAAATATATCGTTGGCTAGCAGAGTACGTCCGGCCACTGTTTCCAAACGCTTTCGAAATACAGGCAAAGCCAGAAGGCGCTCAAACACCGCAGCAACATCCATGACATGCCCGGAAAGCGCATGGAAATTGCCCAAACGGTCTGTCTTGCCCCACGCATTTTCCATAGGAGGTTTGAATCCGTATTGGTTCACATCGCGATTATCTACAGCGCGGGCGTGGTGGCAGAACCCAATTTGAATAGCGACACATCGTCAGACGGCAGTCAAGAGTCGCTGGCACCCAAGCACTTTGCAGTGGTGCGGCTCGTGAATTTCAATAGTCCCAAAGTGATCGGTCTCCACGGGCAGGGATCCGCACATTCGAATTGCATGTGGCATGGGCGTCAAATCGATGTGTCGATGAACTGTTGAGGCTCTGCGTCGATCCGTTGCCTTTGCAACTTCCATTCTACCGGAGATGGCTCGCGCAGCTACGCCAACGTGAGGCTTCGTTGCTGTCGGTCATCAAGGATCGCCTCCTCAATGCAAGACGCAAGCAGCGTCAGCCGCAGGACGTGGGTCATTAGGACTGCGCGACCCCTTCGCGCTCGGCCAGTTCGGCGATGGAGGCGAAGTGCCGCGACTCCTGCTTCCGTTTCCACCTGAACGCGCCGGTCAGCGGCTTAACGAGCGCATGTTCGATCTTCGTTTGCGATCTTGCACTGGTAGTCATCCGCATGCCCGTGCGCCCACCGCGCTGCAAGGCGCCGAGGCCTAAATGAGTGGCCAAACACCACGATGGGGTCAGGCGCCACATCCAGCCGCACCCTGATCGAAGGCGTTCAGAAATGCGCTTTCGGCTCATCCGGCTTGCCTGCCGCAATCGCCAGCACGCCCCCGACGACGCAGAAGCCGATCGGGAACATGGTAAAGACGCCAAAGCCGAAGGCGCGATACATCAGTGCGGCGGCCAGAAGCATCAGAATGCCGCCAAAGAGTGCACGTATCTTCGCCATCGCCGCGCCCGCAATCGCCAGCAGAGGCGCCACGAAGCTGGCGAACCGGATCATCTGCGGGTCGTCCAGGTATCCGAAAACATTTCCGACCTCGGAGTGCCCCCTGACCAGCTCGGTGTAACCGTACCCGAAGAAGCCAACCAGCATCGCAATCAATCCGCCGATGATTCCCAACATCAATGCTGCATTGCGCATGCTGCCCCCTTTGCGGCCCCGGACTGCTGACGTCACGCCAAGCCTTTTGACATAAGCGATCCTATCCGGTGACATCAAGAACGAGGAGTTGAAATTCCCATACTGGCGAAAACGGCTCTTGAAGCCGCGCCAGAGTCACCTCCGGCCCCTGCGTCCCGTCCAGAATCGCCTCAACGACATCTGGCGCAAGTAATGTCAGCCGCATGACGCGGCTCATGTAAGTCGGTGCGATTCCTTCGCGCGCAGCCAACTCGGCGATGGTGGTGAACTCACCGGAGTCCAGCATGCGTTTCCAACGGAAGGCGCGTGCCAGCGCCTTGACCAACGTTTTGTCGGCGCGGCGCTGCATGGGCGCATCCTGGGGCAATACGATCTCCTTGCGCCCGCCACGCCTCACGATGCGGAACGGGACATGTACTGTAATGCTTTTGGGGATCGGCCTCGTCAGAGTCATGCAGCCTCTCCGACTTCCGCGCGCATTTCGCGAGCCAGCCCCGTCAGGCCATCCATTCGCAGCCGCACGTTCAGACCGTCAGTGCCGATGTCGACCCTCTCGACCAGAAGCGTCACGATGCGCGCTTGCTCGGCAGGGAACAACTCGTCCCACAGCGGATCAAGGCGGGTCAGTGCCTCCCGTGCCTCAACCTCGCTGATGGCACCGTTTTTTGCGCGAGCGGCCTTCCATGTGCCCGCCACGATTTCGGGTTGGCGGAATA
>JAHYJF010000053.1 GCA_019428955.1 Burkholderiaceae bacterium | reverse complement strand
CCGTGGTTACGGCAATGTCCTCAAGATTCGTCATCCCAACAATGTCACCACCGTCTATGCGCACCTCAACGGCTTCGTGCGCGGAATTCATCGCGGCAGCCGGGTGCGCCAGGGCGACGTGATCGCATTCGTCGGGCAGACCGGCTGGGCAACCGGGCCGCATCTGCACTACGAGTTCCAGGTCGGCGGCGTCCAGGCCAATCCGCTCAAGATCGCGCTGCCCTCGGGCCGGCCGCTTGACGCGGAAGCGCTGGCGCGCTTCAAGTCACTCACCGCCGGCTACAAGACCGAACTCGCCCGGACCGAAATCACCAAGGTCGCTAGCTTCGAGTAGCGCTCCTTGGCGCGCGTCTTCATCGGCTTGATGTCGGGTACCAGCGTCGATGCAGTCGACGCCGTGGCCCTGCAACTGCCGCAACTGCCCGCCGCGCCCCATCGCTCCGTTCCCGGCTCCGCTGGCGTCACGCTCGCCTGGTGCAGCCGGCCGATCCCGGCGGGGCTGCGCGCCGAACTGCGCGCGCTGACCCGCTCCGGCGGTGACGAACTCGAACGAGCCGCCCGTGCCGCTCTGGAACTCACCGAAATCTACGCCCGCGCGGTGGCCGGACTGCTCGCGCAGGGGCCGTTCGGCTCCCCTGTGATCGGGATCGGCGCCCACGGACAGACCGTGCGCCACCGCCCGGGCGCCGGCTTCACCATCCAGTTGCTTGACGGCGCGCTGCTCGCCGAGCGTTGCGGCTTGCCGGTCGTCTGTGACTTTCGCAGTGGCGACATCGCCGCTGGCGGCCAGGGTGCGCCGCTGGTGCCTGCATTCCACCGCGAGCTGTTCGGACGCTCAGGGCAGCGGCGCGTGGTGCTCAACATCGGCGGCATCAGCAACCTGACCTTCATCAGGGCCGACGGAACGCTCGCTGCCGGTTTCGACACCGGACCAGGGAACACGCTGCTCGACCAGTGGTTTCAGCGCCACCACGGGGCACCGTTCGACGAGGGCGGTCGGTGGGGGCAAGCGGGCAAGGTTCTGCCGGCACTGCTCCAGGCCTGCCTGCGCGAACCCTACTTCGAGCTTCCCGCGCCCAAGAGCACCGGCACCGAGACCTTCCACACCGACTGGCTCGAGCAACGCCTCGTCGAGTCCGGCAGCTCCAGCGCCGACCCCGCCGACGTCCAGGCGACGCTGCTCGAACTCACTGCCGCGACCATTGTGGCCGCCCTCGCCGCCAACCACGGCGGCGACGAAGTGCTGGTTTGCGGCGGCGGGGTTCACAACCGGGCATTGCTCGAGCGGCTGCGTGCAATGTGTGCGCCAACTCCGGTGGTCAGCACCGCACAGCGGGGGATCGACCCGCAGGCCATCGAGGCTGCCGCGTTCGCGTGGCTGGCCGCCCAGCGCATCGACGCCCGCCCGGTCGACCTCGGGGGTGTCACTGGCGCGCGCGGCGCGCGGGTGCTGGGCGCACTCTACCTGCCGCCGCCCGGCTGACGACGACGCGCGAGGTGCCCTGGCGGTCTTTCGCTGACCGAGCGACAATCACATGTTGTTCGAATGGGAATGTCGGCACGGTACAATAGAACGTTATGGAGGGACCTATTCATGCAAGCAGCCACCCAGACTCAGGAAACCAGCACCCAGCTCCCGGATCTTCTGATCTTTACCGACAACGCGGCCCGCAAGGTCAAGCAGTTGATCGAGGAGGAAGGCAACCCGGAACTCAAGTTGCGCGTGTTCGTGCAAGGCGGCGGGTGTTCCGGCTTCCAGTACGGCTTCACGTTCGAGGAAGAGACCGGCGAAGACGATACCGTGATGAGCCGGCACGGCGTAACGCTGCTCATCGACGCTATGAGCTACCAGTACCTGGTCGGCGCCGAGATCGACTATAAGGAAGACCTCGAAGGCGCCCAGTTCGTCATCAAGAACCCGAACGCGACCACCACCTGCGGTTGCGGCTCGTCGTTCTCGGGTTGAGCCAGCAACGGACCCGGCAGCGGGCCCGTTCGATCTAGGCTTGGCTGACGGCCAGACTCAGCGCTGGCCGTTCTTCCCCCAGGTGCACCAAAGCACCTTCAACCACCGCCCCAGGGTGGATTTCCAGTGACCGGTAGCGCACTTCGCCGGTAATCCTGGCTCCCGGCAGCAGTTCCAGCACTTCGTCGGCCTGCACCGGTCCCTCGATGGTTCCGCTCACGACCAGGTGTGCTGCCTGCACCGGTCCTTCAATCCGGGCGCTCTCCGAGAGCACCAGCATTGCGCTGTGGTCATCCTCGGCCACCACGCTGCCCGCTACATGACCGTCGATGCGCAATCCGCCTTTGAAGCGCAGATTGCCGTCGACCGAGGCGCCAGCACCGATCAGGCTATCGATGGTCGGGGCACTCTTCTTCTTGCCAAACATCATGTTCGTCTCCTCATCAGTCCCGCCAACATCTAGGGTGCGAAATTCTGCTGGGCCCGGACCTCCTTGCCCTCGAGCAAGCGCATCTGCACGCTACGCAGTACCGCTCCGGTGGGCAACTCGAAGCGCCCGTCAATGCGTTGGTAGTGGGTAAAGGATACCTTTATGGCGGTCCCGGGGTCCACGGGGTTCGCCGGAACCTCGATCGTCAGCGCCTTGCCCGCCAGGGTCGAGCGCACAGTCAGGGCCAGTGTGCCGCTGAATTCGCCCTTGCTGGTGGAGCCCCGGGTGAGCAATGCCTGGTAGCGAAACTGATTGGGCGCGCCGTCACTGTCGACCCGCAGGCGGCGGATCGCCACTGGCTGGTCGCGCCCCGAAGCCGGCAGCAGGCTTTCGAGGTAGGCCAGGTCGGCACGCAGGCGCGCATTCTCAGCCTCGGTGTTCCTGGCTCCTTCGGCCAGCTGCTGGGCAGCGGTGCGCTCGACGGTAAGCTTGGCGTCGGCCGCGTTGGCGATCGCGGAAACCCGCTCGAACTCGGTGCGCAGGGTGGCGGTTTCGGCCCGCAGTTCAGCGATCTCGCGCTCGAGTTCGGCGTTGCGCGAGCCCAGATCGCCGGCCATGAATTGCCAGATCGTGATGGCCAGGGCAGCTCCCAGCCCCGCCACCAGCAGCACAAAGCCAACCCTCAGCCAGAGCGAGACGTGGCGCCGCACCGTCACCCGCCGCGTGCGCGGAGCGCCGGGTCGGTAGCGCCGCCTCAGCGCGTCGAACACGACCGGCTCAGGGCAGCACGGGGATGTGCGCGAGCCCGGAGCGCTCGTCGACCCCGAACATCAGGTTCATCACCTGCACGGCCTGCCCGGACGCGCCCTTGACGAGGTTGTCCTCGACCACCAGCACCATCAACAACTTGCTCGCCGGCGGACGATGCACTGCTATGCGCAGCATGTTCGAGGCCCGCACCGAACGGGTCTCGGGGGTCGAACCGGCGGGCATCACGTCGACGAACGGCTCCTGGGCGTAACGCGCCTCGTAGAGCGCCTGGAAGTCGGTTTCCAGGCCGAGCGGCGTCAGCCGCGCGTACAGCGTGGCGTGGATGCCGCGGATCATGGGCACGAGGTGCGGCACGAAGGTGATCCCGACAGCGCCGCCGCCGAGCGCGTTCAGGCCCTGGGTGATTTCCGGCCAGTGGCGGTGGCCGGCAACTCCGTAGGCCTTGAAGTTGTCGCCGGCCTCGCAGAGCAGGCTCGCGACCTCGGCCTTGCGGCCGGCACCCGAAACCCCGGACTTGCAGTCGGCGATCAGGCCCTCGCTTTCGACCAGCTCGCCGGCCGCCGCCTCGAGCACCGGCGCCAGCCCGAGCTGGACCGCGGTCGGATAACAGCCCGGCAACCCGATTACCCGCGCGCCCCGAATCGCTTCGCGGTTGACCTCGGGCAGCCCGTAGACCGCCTCGGCCAGAACCTCGGGGCAAGCATGGGGGATCTTGTACCAGCGCTCGAACTCGGCGGTGTCGCGCAGCCGAAAATCGGCCGCCAGGTCGATGATGCGCACCCCTTTTGCCAGCAGTTCGCGCGCCTGCGCCATCGCCACCCCATGGGGAGTGGCAAAAAAGACCACGTCGCAGTCGCCGAGCGCGGCGTCGGCCGGGTCACTGAACGCCAGGTCGACGTGACCGCGCAGCGACGGGAACAGGTCCGCCACCGGCATCCCGGTTTCCTTGCGCGAGGTAATGACGCTCAGCCGAGCCTGCGGGTGTTGTGACAGCAGCCGCAGAAGTTCGACGCCGGTGTAGCCGGTGCCCCCGACGATGCCAACCTTGATCATGTCACCCCCCTGAAACGATAAGGGCCGCCCGGCTTGCGCTCGGCGGCCCCACCGTAGTGTGTTCCGGGTATGCGAATCGACGCCCGACGCGCCCCGGCGCTCCTAGCGCTTCGAGAACTGCTTGGCCCGACGCGCCTTGCGCAGACCAACCTTCTTGCGTTCGACCTCGCGTGCGTCGCGGGTCACCAGGCCGGCTTTCGAGAGCACCGGTTTGAGGGTCTCGTCATAGTCGATCAGCGCCCGGGTGATGCCGTGGCGCACCGCGCCGGCCTGCCCGGTCTCGCCGCCGCCGCGGACATTGACCATCACGTCGAAGCTCGACACGTTGTCGGTGAGTTCAAGCGGCTGGCGAATCACCATCCGGCCAGTCTCGCGCGAAAAATAATCGTCGATCGGGCGGCCGTTCACGACGATCTTGCCCGTACCGCGCTTCATGAACACGCGCGCTACCGAAGTCTTGCGGCGGCCAGTGCCGTAGTTATATTCACCGATCATTTGTTCAGATCTCCAGGACCTTGGGCTGTTGCGCGGTATGCGGGTGCGAGGCTTCCGCATAAACCTTCAGCTTCTTGATCATCGCGTAGCCGAGCGGACCCTTGGGCAGCATGCCCTTGACGGCCTTCTCGAGTGCGCGGCCAGGGAAGCGCGACTGCATCTTCTTGAAGTTGGTTTCACGGATACCGCCGGGATAACCGGTATGGCGGAAGTACGTGCGCCCTTCAGCCTTGTCTCCGGTGACCCGCAGCTGCCCGGCGTTGATCACCACGATGAAATCACCGGTGTCGACGTGGGGCGTGAATTCTGGTTTGTGCTTGCCACGCAGGCGGTGGGCGATGTTCGCAGCCAGGCGGCCGAGAACCTTGTCGGCGGCGTCAACTACGTACCAGTCGCGCTGAACCTCGTGCGCCTTGGCGGAAAATGTTTTCATGGCGGTTCCGGTGCTTTGTTCAATGCTAATTGCAGTGAGCCTTACATTCTAACGCCCTAAGCAACACGCAGTCAAAGCAAAAAAAAGCCCGAACATCGCTGTTCGGGCTGAATCCACCAATGGAGGAGGTGGAGGAGACAGAGGTGGGCCGCAACAAACGCGACCAATGAAGATAATTTAACAGATTCTCTTGTGCGTCGCAAGCATGTCATCCTGAAGACATTTGATGCCGGGTTGATGCTGCGACGCCGTAAACCTCGGTTGACGAGCACAAGTCTTTGTTTTGATTACACAAAGACCCAAAAGATGGCCTTTCGAGGGGTCGGCGTTGATTGTCAACGCAACCAGCCATGTGTCTGGAAAGGCTCGTTGCATAAATGAGACAAATCGAATTTTGGCGCGCCGCACAACGCTATTTTTTCGCCAAACGAGCCTCTTCCTGAAGCGCCTGCCAGCGGCTCGTGGAGCGCCTGCCACTGGCGCAGCCGGCGGGTTCTGCCAAAATCCCTACCAAGGCACCAACCAATCACCTCAGGAAAGACTATGGAATGCTCAATCCGCTGGGCAGGGCCGGGGGAAATGAGTTTCGTCGCGCAGACCGGCAGCGGTCACTCGGTAGTGATGGACGCCGCGGCCGAAGGCGGCGGCAAGAACCTCGCGCCCCGGCCGATGGAAATGATGCTGGTCGGCGCCGGCGGTTGCACGGCCTTCGACGTGGTCCTGATTCTGCGCAAGGGGCGCCACGACGTGCGCGGCTGCGAGGTGCGCCTCACGGCGCAACGGGCCGAAAGCGATCCCCGGGTATTCACCGCAATCCATTTCCACTTCGTGGTGCGCGGCCGGGGGCTCAAGCCCGCAGCGGTCGAGCGCGCCATCAAGCTCTCCCACGAGAAGTATTGCTCGGCCACGATCATGCTCGCCCAGACCGCGGCGGTCACCCACGATTACGAGATCGTCGCGGATTAGGGGGCGTCGGGCACAACTGGATGGCTACGCGGCCCAGTTGTCGAGTTTGAGCTTCGGCACGCGCTCGAATTCGCGGATGTTGCTGCTGACCAGGGTCACGCCGAGGCTCAGCGCATGGGCAGCAATCCACAAGTCGTTGTTGCCGATAGGCCTGCCGGCACGCTCCAGATGGGCGCGAATGTGACCATAGCGCTCGCCAACCGCATCGTCGAGCGCCATGACGGGAATCAACGCCTCCAGGCGACGCAGCTTGTCCAGTGCCTGAACCCGCTGGCCGCTCTTCTCCGCGCCATAACGCAATTCGCCGGAGGTGATCAGCGACATCCCCACCGAACCGGCCGCCAGCCTTGCAAAGCGCTGGGCGACGGCAGGTGGGCGCTGTTTGGCGATATAGATACAGATATTGGTATCGAGCAGGTAGCGCAATGTGCTCATAGCCCCTCGCGCACCTGTGGTGGCGCGTCGTTGCGGCCCTCCGCCATGAAATCCTCGGGCATGTCGGCCAGCAGCTCGAAGGCCATTGCCAGATTGGTCGGAATCCGCCGCAAGACCACTTCGTCACCGCGCCGCAGAATCTCCACCTCGCGTACATCGAACTGGAAATCCTTGGGCAGGCGCACGGCTTGGGAGTTGCCAGACTTGAAGACCGCCGCTCTCTTGATAGCATGTGCCATGACTGATCGTCCTGCTCCTTTGTTTATACAAATAGTATATACATGGAGCAGCGTCGCGGCAACCGGGATGTTGGCAATGTTTGGAGCCGCGCCAGGAACAAAATCCACCGGATCGTCTCATGCGGCCGGCTAGATGTAGTGCGCCGTCCCGGTCATTACCCTGGCCGCCAGCCGCATCAGGGCACCGATCGGCAGCGGCAACTCGCTCGCCCCGAGAGCAATCGCCTCGGAGCCGTGACGCGCCTCGTCGTTCTTCATCTGCGCCACGATCGCCCGTGAGCGGGCATCGCGCTCGGGCAGGCGCTCGAGATGCCCCTCCAGATGGCGCTCGACCTGGTTCTCGGTCTCGGCCACGAAGCCCAGGCTCACCTGGTCGCCGAGTTGCCCGGCCACGACCCCAATAGCGAACGCCCCCACATACCAGAGCGGATTAAGCAGCGACGGACGAGCCCCCAGTTCATCGAGCCGGGCCTTGGTCCAGGCGAGATGGTCGGCCTCCTCGTCGGCGGCCTGCAGCAGGTGGGAGCGCACTGCCGGATTGCGCGCCACCGCGGCCTGCCCCTCGTAGAGCCCCTGGGCACAGATCTCGCCGACATGATTGACCCGCATCAGGGCCCCCGCGAGCCGCGCATCGTCGCTCGCCAGCGCCTCGCCCGGTTCACTGATCCCCTGCGCCGGGTTCGGTCGCACCGCGGGGTGGGCCGAACTGAGCACCGCCAGCGAGCGCCCAAGGGCCGCGATCAGCTGGTCCCGCCTCGAGAGCCCGACAACCGAGTCGATCATCCCTGCCTCCCTCTCAAACGGCCACCCGGACAGTCGGGCCAGACGCCCGAGCCAACGGCGGCTCTTGTTGCACACAAACGACAGGATAACCGGGATTTGTTCGCAGTCCTCGTCGTTTCCTTTGACCGCCCCGGCTTTTCCGCGACAATTGACCTGACTTCCGACCGAGATGCAAAAAGATTGTGCTCGGAAGGCGCGACGGCTGATGGAGCTGTCGGAGACTTGTCGACAACCCTAGGAGATTTACTCATGAAGAAAACCCTACTCGCAGTGGCCGTCGCGGCTGCTCTGCCGGCTGCTGCGTTCGCCCAGGTGACGCTCTACGGCGTCGCTGACATGGCGGTCGTGAAAGCCACTGGCGTGGATGCCCAACTGTCCAGCAACGGCGGCGGCAACAACGGCACCAGCCGTATCGGCGTCAGAGGCACGGAAGACCTGGGCGGCGGCCTGAAAGCCTCGTTCAACTTCGAACAAGCCGTGAACATCGAAACCGGCGCGACTGAAGCGACCACGTTCCAACGCGCCGCTTGGGTTGGCCTGTCGGGTGGTTTCGGTTCGGTTCGCCTCGGCCGCTCGCTGTCCCCGTCGTTCTACGGCGTAGCCGCCTGGGAACTGACCGGCACCGCTAACTATAGCGTCACCTACGGCACGTTCGGTGCGGCTGGCGGCAACACCCGTAACAACAGCGAAATCGCCTACACGACCCCGAACATGAGCGGCTTCTCGGCCACCATCGCCTATGTCGCCGAAGCCGACAACGGCGGCCCAACTGTCGGCAACCGTGTTGACGGCAACGTCACCTACAGAAATGGCCCGCTGGTTGTAGCCGGCTGGTACAACGAGAACTCGGAAGATCCGGACGCTGGCTACGGGGTCGGCGGCAAGTACAACTTCGGCATGTTCACCGTGGCCGGCAGCTACCAGAGCAAGAAGACCAAGGACGACGGCTTCACACTCGGTGCCGCCACCAAGCTGGGCCCGGTTGCTCTGGTGTTCGACGTTGCCCGCATCAACTATGACCTGCCCGACACGTCGTACACCAACTACCTGTTGGAAGCCAAGTACCCGCTGTCGAAGGCTACGTTCATGTATGCGACGTACCTGAAGCGTGACGACCTGAACGTCAACCAAACCAGCTTTGGTATGCGTCACAACTTCTGATGACCGGCTGACGCAAGTCAGCAGTCGGACCGAAGTAAAAAGCCCCGCTGTTCGCAGCGGGGCTTTTTTTGTTCCGGGACGGGCCGACCGGCGACGCCCCGAACCGAAACCCTCAGCCTTTCTTCTTCAACTCCTCGTCGCGCAGTTCGCGGCGCAGGATCTTGCCGACGTTGGTCTTGGGCAGCTCGGTACGAAACTCGATGTGCTTGGGCCGCTTGTAGTTGGTCAGCTCCTTGGCGGCGAACTCGAGCAGCTCGCGTTCGGTCAGGCTGTCGCTCTTCTTGACGACGAAGAGCTTGACCGCCTCGCCGGAGTGTTCGTCGGGCACGCCCACCGCCGCGCATTCGAGCACTCCAGGGTGCATCGCGACCACCCCCTCGACCTCGTTGGGATAGACGTTGAAGCCCGACACCAGGATCATGTCCTTCTTGCGGTCGATGATCGTGGTGTAGCCGCGCTCATCCATGATGCCGATGTCGCCGCTCTTGAAGAAGCCGTCGGCGGTCATGACCTTGGCGGTCTCCTTGGGGTTCTGCCAGTAGCCGGCCATCACCTGCGGGCCGCGGATCGCGATTTCGCCGGGCTGACCCAGCGGCACCGGCTTGCCGTCGTCGTCGAGCAGCACGATGTCGGTCGAGGGCAGCGGCAGCCCGATCGCGCCGCTGTAGGCGTCGGTGTCGGTCGGATTGCACACCGCCGAGGGCGAAGTCTCGGAAAGACCGTAGCCTTCGCAGATCGGGCACCCGGTGAGCGCCAGCCAGGTCTTGGCGACCGCCTGCTGGACGGCCATCCCGCCGCCCATCGAGACCCGCAGTTCGGAGAAGTCAACCTGCTTGAACCCGTCGTAGTGGGCGAGCGCGTTGTAGAGGGTATTGACCGCCGGGAACATCGTGATCTTGTAGGGCAGGATTTCCTTGACCAGTGCCGGCAGGTCGCGGGGATTGGGAATAAGGATATTCAGCCCGCCGACCCGCATCATCAGCAGGCAGTTCACTGTCAGCGCGAAGATGTGATAAAGCGGCAACGCGCACACCGTGACGCTCTGCTCCGGCGGCGGCGGCTTGGCGGGATTGCGCATGGCGGGCTGCATCCACGCCTCCGACTGCAGCACGTTGGCGAGGATGTTCCGGTGCAGCAGCGCGGCCCCCTTCGACACTCCGGTGGTACCGCCGGTGTACTGGAGGAACGCGTAGTCGTCGTTGGTGATCGTGACCGGCTTGAAGTTGAGCCGCGCGCCCTGGGCCAGCACGGCGTTGAAGCCGGTCGCGCCCGACAGCTGGAACGCCGGGACCATCTTCTTGACGTGGCGCACCACCAGGTTGACCAGCGTGCCCTTGGCCAGGCCCAGCAGGTCACCCATGGCCGCGACCACCACATGCTTGAGCGCGGTGTTCTTGATTACCTGCTCGAGCGTGTGCGCGAAGTTCTCGAGGATGAAGATCGCCTTGGCGCCCGAATCCTTGAGCTGGAACTCGAGCTCGCGCGGGGTGTAGAGCGGGTTGACGTTGACCACCACCAGGCCCGCGCGCAGAACACCGGCGATCACCGCCGGGTACTGGAGGACATTGGGCATCATGATCGCGACCCGATCGCCCTTCTGCAAGCCCTGCGCCTGTAGCCAGGCGGCCACGCAGCGCGACATCTCGTCGACGTCGGCGAAGGTGATCTCCTTGCCCATGCCGACGTAGGCCTTGCGCGTGGCGTACTTGCCAAACGCCTCGTCGATCAGATGCACCAGCGAGCTGTACTGGGAGTAATCAATCTCCGCGGGCACGCCCTCGGGATAGTTCTTGAGCCAGAAACGATCCATGTCCCCTCCGTTTTGAAAATCGACCCGTTGCGACCAGCGTGACGAGGCTTTGGTCAATTATGAACAAAATTCAGCAACGTCGATACCGGGTCACGGTGTTGCGCCCAAAAGCTGGTCGCGCTGCGCCCGCGGCAACTCGGCCAGGTCACGAACGGCCGCGTAGAACCGGGCCAGGGAATCCCCCTGCGCGGCGAACAAGCGCAGGAAGCCGGGCACGAGTTCGTGGTACTCGACGACCGAGCCCAGGTGGGCGTTGGTGACGCCGCCGGCAAACCAGCGGTCATAGCCGGCAAATCCGCCCCAACTGGCGCGCAACTCGCCATATTCGCGCTGCAGCGCCGCCAGCACTGCAGCCTTGCGCACACGCTTGTGAGCGTCGGCAATATCGCTGTCGTAGATCTGCTCGAGCTGGGCGCGGTGACGGCGCAGCAGCGCGATGAATTCGCGCCGCCGCTCGGCGAATACCTGATAGCCGCTGCGGACCTTCAAATCGCCGGTGCGTTGCTCGTAGGCTGCCAGCCAGCGCTTGACGCCGATCTGTTCAACCGCGGTGGCGAACGACTCATTGAAGCGCGAATCGTTCTTGACGTAGAGCACCTGATGGGCCAGTTCGTGGAAGATCAACCGCGCCATCTCGCCGTCGGGATAGCGGGTGAGCGTGTCGGGCAGCGGATCATCGAACCAGCCCAGCGTTGAATATGCCGGCACGCCCGCGACCTGCACCTCGAGTCCGCCCTCGCGCAGCCGCTCGGCGTAGCGCTCGGCGTCCTCACGCTTGAAATAGCCGCGGTAGCTGACGCAACCCACGATCGGGAAACACCAGCGCTCGAGCCGCAGCGAGAGTTCGGGGGCGGCGAACACGTTCCAGACGACGTAGGGTCGTCCGATCCGCGCCAGCGAGCGGTAACTGCCGTTGTCCGGCAGCGCCAGTTGTGCCGAGGCAAAAGTGCGCGCCTCGCCGGCCAGCTCGAGCTTGGCGCGCAACACTGGCGACAGTCCGGGTTCCTGCAACACTTCGGCGATCGGCTCGGCGCTGTGCATCAGCGCCAGATGGCCCCTGACCGATTGCCAGTAGTAAGACACTCCCTCGAGAGGCGCGGCGCAGCCGGCCAGCAAGGCCGCCGCGCCAAGCGCGAGCAGCGCGGCCCTGATCATCGCTCACTGCTCCCGGCCAATTCGACTTCGACCAGGCAGTCATAGAAGGTCGGACCGCCCCCGAGGTCGGTCAGCGCCTGTGCGGTAACCGCATTGACATTGCGCCCCTGCGGCGAGAGCTTGTGCCACCACACGCCCCAGCCCAGCACCACCCCGGGGCGGATTCGATCCCCCACCCTGGCCCGCGCCGTGAACGAACCGCGCTCGTTGAAAGTGCGCACCATGGCGCCGTCGGCAATGCCGCGCGCCGCGGCGTCGGCCGGGTTGATGACGCATTCCGGTTCGCGCTCGCGCGCCGCGAGGCTGGCGACGTTGACGAAGGTCGAGTTCAGGAAATACCGCGCCGGGGGCGATATGAACGACAACGGATAGCGCCGGGCGAGCTCGGGGTTGGCAGCCTTGGACTCGTACGGCTCGAGGTAATCGGGCAGCGGATCGAGCCCCTCCGCCGCCAGGCGCTCACTGACGAACTCGCACCGGCCCGATGCGGTCGGGAAGCCGCCTGCGGCAAATGGCGCCGCCGGCACCGCCATCCTGATCCAGCCCTTCTGGCGCACGTCGGAGAACGTCGCGCCACCGAGACGCGGATCGTTCCAGTCGATCGCCGCCGCCGCAATCTCCTCGTCGCTCGCGCGCAGTGCCGGGTCGTCGAAACCCATCCGCGCTGCCAGTTCGCGGAAGATCGCCGAGTTGGGCCGCGCTTCCCCGGCCGGCGCCACCGCAGCCTCGTTGGCGAGCAGGTAGAGGTGGCCGTAGGGCTTGTGCAGGTCGAAGTGCTCGGGCTGCATCGTCGCCGGCAGCACGATGTCGGCGTAATCGGCGGTGTCGGTCTGGAAATGCTCGAGCACGACCGTGAACAGGTCCTCGCGGGCAAAACCCCTTATCACCCGTTCGGAGTCAGGCGCGACTGCCACCGGGTTCGAGTTGTAGACCACCAGCGCCTCAATTGGCGGCTCGGCGCCGAGCAGCGCATCGCCGATGGCGGACATGTTGATGGTGCGCGGCTTCATCGGCCAGCCGGGAATCAGATCCGGCCGGGTAAGTGTCCTGTCGACCGGGAAATTGCCGCTTACCGAAAGCAGCGCGCCCCCTGCCGGGTCGCGCCAGGCGCCCACCAGGGCCGGAAGGCTGACGATGGCGCGCACCGCATTGGCTGCGCCATGGGTGCGGGCCAAACCATAGTTGAGCCTGATCGCCGCCGGCTTGGTGGTGCCGTAGGCCACTGCCAGATCGACCACCTCCTGCTCGGAGATGCCGCAGATCGCCGCCACCCGATGAGGCGGGTAGGTCGCGGCGCGCTCGCGCAGGGCCCCAAAACCCAAGGTGTGGCGCGAAATGTAGTCGTCGTCGAGCAGGGCGCGTTCGATCAGCACATTCATCATGCCCAGCGCCAGTGCCGCGTCAGTGCCGGGACGCACGGCGAGGTGGGTGTCGCATTTCTCCGCGGTATCGCTGCGATAGGGATCGATCGCCACCAGTCGGGCGCCGTTGCGCCGAGCCTGCTGGGCGATGCTCCAGAAATGCAGGTTGGAGGCGATCGAGTTCGACCCCCAGATCAGGATCAGGCGCGCATCGGCGAAGCGCTCGACATCCATACCCACCGATCCGCCCAGCGTGTGGCTCAGTCCGGCCATGCCCGCCGACGAACAGATGGTGCGCTCGAGCAGTGAAGCGCCGAGGCGATGGAAGAAGCGCGACGCCATGCCCTCGCCCTGGACAAATCCCATGGTTCCCGCGTAGCTATAGGGCAGGATGCGCTGGGGATCGCGCGCTGCGATGCTGCCGAGCCGCGCGGCGATGGTGGTGAGCGCTTCGTCCCAGCTGATCGGCTCAAAGCGCCCCTCGCCTTTGGCGCCGACGCGGCGCAGCGGCACCGTTAGCCGTCCCGGGTGGTAGAGCCGCTCGGGATAGCGGGCGACCTTGGTGCAGAGCGTCCCGCGCGTAGTGGGGTGGTCCGGGTCGCCAGCCACTCTGGTCACCACCCCATCCTCCACCGAGACCAGCAAGGCGCAGGTGTCGGGGCAGTCGTGGGGGCACGCACCGCGGACAATTAGTGGCGCAATCGACATGGTAATTCGCTCTCGATCCTGATCCTGGCCAGACGCCGTGTGCAGAGCCTACACCAGCAGGCTTTGGTGCGGGTCGGCGGGGATCGCGCCGCGTCCGTTACGTCCGCCATGGCAGAGCGCATATAATGCTAATATCTTTCGTTTGGCTCTACTCCCGTGTGGCGGTTGGAGGCGGTTGGAATCATGAAACTCGTTGAAGAAATTGCCGGATTCGCACCTGAAATCGCTATCCTGCGCCGCAAAATCCACTCCCACCCCGAACTTTGTTACCAGGAACACCGCACCGCCGAATTGGTGGCGACCAAACTCGCCGACTGGGGAATCGAGGTTTATCGCGGGTTGGGCGGAACCGGCGTAGTTGGTACCATTCGCGGCACGATCGGCGCCGGCAGCAGCACGCGCAGCATCGGGTTGCGCGCCGACATGGACGCGCTGCCGATGACCGAGCACAACGGCTTCGAGCATCGTTCGAGCGCCCCCGGAAGAATGCACGCCTGCGGCCATGACGGGCACGTCGCGATGTTGCTGGCTGCCGCCCGGCACCTGGCCGCCAACCGCAACTTTGACGGCGTAGTGCACCTGATCTTCCAGCCCGCCGAAGAGGGCGGCGCCGGCGCGCGCCAGATGATCGAGGACGGACTGTTCAAGCAATTCCCCTGCGACGCGGTCTTCGGCGTGCACAACTGGCCCGGCCTGGCGGTGGGTGAGTTCGCGCTCGCGCCCGGCCCGGTGATGGCCTCGAGCAACGAGTTCGAGATCGTGATCACCGGCAAGGGTGGCCACGCCGCCGCCCCGCACCTCGCGGTCGACCCGGTGCTGGTGGCATGCCAGCTGGTGATGGCGCTGCAGACCGTGGTTACTCGCAACAAGAAGCCGATCGAATCGGCGGTCCTTTCGGTCACCCAGATCCACACCGGCGAGACCAGCAACGTCATCCCTGATACCGCCGCGGTGAGCGGCACGGTGCGCACCTTCAGCGTCGAGGCGCTCGATGTGATCGAGCAGCGCATGGGCGAGATTGTCGCCGGGCTGCCGCCGGTCTTCGGTGCCAGTGCCTCTTTTCATTTTCATCGCAACTACCCGCCGACCATCAACCATGAACGCGAGAGCCTGTTTGCCCGCGAGGTGCTCACCGAGATGGTGGGCGAGGCCGCAGTGCACGTCTGCGAACCGACCATGGGCGCGGAGGATTTCTCCTACATGCTGCTCGAGCGCCCCGGCAGCTACGTGCTGATCGGCAACGGCGATGGCGCACACCGGGCCAACGGTCATGGCGAAGGGCCGTGCACGCTGCACAACCCCAACTACGATTTCAACGATGACCTGATCCCGCTGGGCGCGAGCTTCTGGGTCAGGTTGGTCGAGAAATTCCTGGCACCGGCCGCGTAATGCTGGCTTTCGTAGTCCAACGCTTGGTCCAGGCGACAATGGTGATGCTGGTGGTCGCGTTCATTTCGTTCGCGCTCTTCCAGTATGTCGGCGACCCGATCCTGGCAATGGTCGGGCAGGAAACCTCGCAGGAGGATCGCGCTGCGCTCCGCGAAAGCCTCGGCCTGGACAAGCCGTTCTACGTCCAGTTCGTGCGCTTCGCCGGCCGGGCAGTCCAGGGCGAGTTCGGCATCTCCTACCGCCAGGGCCGTAAGGTCTCGACCCTGATGAAGGAGCGTTTCCCGGCCACACTCGAGTTGTCGCTGGTGGCGGCGGTGCTGGCGCTGGTGATTGGCGTGCCGATGGGGGTCTACACGGCCCTGCGCAAGGATTCGTTCCTGTCGAACGTGTTCCTTGCCGGGTCGTTGCTGGGCGTATCACTGCCCACCTTCCTGATCGGGATCCTGCTGATTCTCGTCTTCGCAGTGCTGCTCGGCTGGCTGCCGTCCTACGGGCGCGGCGACGTCGTTTCGATCGGCTGGTGGACCAGCAGTCTGCTGGGCGGCGGCTGGAAGAACCTGGTGCTGCCGTCGATCACCTTGTGCCTGTTCCAGCTGACGCTGATCCTGCGGTTGGTGCGCGCGGAAATGCTCGAGGTCCTGC
>JAHYJF010000437.1 GCA_019428955.1 Burkholderiaceae bacterium | reverse complement strand
GCCCGGGTTCTGGCTGATCTGGCCGCCCGCAACGCCGCGGCAGGCATCATCGCCACCGCCCCGGCCGCAGCCGCCGCAAAAGACAGCCCGATCATCGCGGCCGCCAGAAAGGCCGCGACCGACGCCAGGCGCTGAACCAGCGCCGACCGGCCCATTCCTACCAACATGGAGACTGACCAATGCCCGTCCTGACGGAACAGCCCAGCATGGGCGATGTCCTCAAATATGAGGTCAACCCGAACTACACCCGCGAGGTGATCACTTTGCTACAAGGCCTGCCCTATCCGGTCGGGTCGGTGCTCGGCCAGATCACCGCCAGCGGCAAATACACCCTGTCACCCGCGACCGGGACAGACGGGTCGCAACTCGCCAGCGCCGTGCTGCTCTATGCCGTCGATGCGACCCTCGCCGATGCGGTTGGCATTGTCGCCGCACGTGGCCCCGCGATCGTCTCGCGCGCAGGCCTCGCCTACGAAGGCACGGTCAACGACAGCGCAAAGATCACCGCCAAACTCGCCCAGCTGGCCGCCGTCGGCATCATCGCCCGCAACGGCGTCTGACGCGCGACCTCTGACGCTTGGCGTCGCCACCCTTTTCCCCCTTCCCCCGGAGCACCCCATGACCCTTGTCCGCAATCCCTTTGACGCTGGCGGCTATTCGCTGGCCGAAATGACGCAGGCCATCAACATCCTGCCCAACCTCTACACCCGCCTTGGCCAGATCGGCCTCTTCCGCTTCGAGGGCGTCACCCAGCGATCGGTGATCATCGAGCAATACGAGGGTGTGCTGAACCTGCTTCCCTCGGTGCCCCTCGGTGGTCCAGCCACAGTTGGTACCCGCGAGGGCCGCTCGATGCGCAGCTTCGCCCTGCCGTGGATTCCGCATGATGACGTCATTCTACCAGGCGACATCCAAGGCGCCCCCGCGCTGGGCGTCTTCGACGGTGCCGACCCGCTGGTCGAGGTGATGAACCGCAAGCTGCAGCTGATGCGCCGCAAGCACGCCCAGACCCGCGAATACATGGAGATGAACGCGCTGCGCGGTATCGTGAAGGATGGGGCTGGCACCACCCTCTACAATTACTTCACCGAATTCGGCCTGGCGCAAATCTCGGTGGATTTCCTGCTCGGCACCGCAGGCACCAACGTGCAGGGCAAGGTGCGCGAGGTGCTGCGGTCGATGGAGGACAACCTCTTGGGCGAAAGCATGACGGACGTGCATGCCCTCGTCAGCCGGGAATTCTTCGACAAGCTGATCGCGCATCCCAAGACCGAGGAGGCCTACAAGTTCTACGCCGCCACCGGCGCGCAGCCCCTGCGCCAGGATGTGCGGCGCAACTTCCCCTTCGCAGGGATAGTCTTCGAGGAATATGCGGGCACCGTCACCCTGTCCACCAAGGCCACCGAACGCCTGATCCCGGCCAGTGAGGGCATCGCCTTCCCGCTCGGCACCATGGACACGTTTACCACCTACGGCGGCCCGGCCAACCTGCTGGAGGCGGCCAACACCCTCGGCCTGCCGCTCTATGCCCGCCAGCATCTGGATGAGAAGGGCCGCTGGATCGACCTGATGACCGAGGCCTCGATCCTGCCGGTGAACAAGCGGCCGCGCATCGCGATCCGCATTCACAGCTCGAACTGATCAGCGGCGGAAATCATCATGACCCTCTTTGCCCTCGCCATGGACCGGATCTATGCGAACCCGTCCATGGCGGCGGCCGCTGTCTGGATTTCCGCTACCACCTCGGAAGAAAGCCCGATCCGCGTTATTCGCCGCGCTCCGGACCGCATCAGCGAATTTGGCGCGGGCCGGTTTGTCAGTGACACGATGATGGTGGATGTGCGCGTGTCCGACCTGCCCGATCCTCGCCCCGGCGATCTGATCGTGATCGGGACCGACAGCTTCACCATTCAGGGCGAGCCAATCCGCGACCGCGAACGCCTGATCTGGTCACTGGACTTGCGGCCATCATGAAACTGAAAGTTCAGATACACCCCGACCTCGTCGCCTTGATGCAGGCGGAAATTACTGCCGGG
Organism: Burkholderiaceae bacterium; assembly: GCA_019428955.1. Lineage (GTDB taxonomy): Bacteria > Pseudomonadota > Gammaproteobacteria > Burkholderiales > Burkholderiaceae_E > JAGXFR01. Next base: position 93 of record JAHYJF010000437.1, on the reverse strand, counting down.
GAAAAGGCGGTGTCCACCGCGATGCGCGAAGCTGGCACCTCCCTTAAATCCGCCTGGCGCGGCCAGATCACCGGTGCGGGGCTGGGCACCCGC
>JAHYJF010000436.1 GCA_019428955.1 Burkholderiaceae bacterium | reverse complement strand
AGCAGGTCGGGGTATCCGATTTCGCGTTGATAGTAATGATCCACCAATCCGACCGAAGGTTGCCCAGGTTCGTTCCCAGCCCAACCGGATCTCTCTTAGAGTCCGATTCAGAATGGAGTGAGAGATTTCAACTTCTTGCAAGGAGGCGTGTCATGCGCCGGATATGGGCAATCAGCACCCAGGCCTCGGCGCTCTCGACGGATTTCTCCCAATCCCTTGCGAGACGGCGGCAGCGTCCGAGCCACGCGAATGTGCGCTCGACCACCCATCTGCGCGGCAGCACCTCGAAACCTGCGGCAGTGTCGGATCGCTTGACGATCTGCAACGTCCAGCGCCCGAGGCCGACAAGGGCGCCGCGCAGCTTCGGTCCGGCATAGCCACCGTCGGCGAAGACGTGGCGCAGTTTCGGGGCCTCACGGCGGAGCCTTGCAAAGACCCCGGGTGCGCCGTCGCGGTCCTGAATGTTGGCTGTGTGGACTTCGCAGGCGATCAGGTTACCGCAGGTATCGGTGATGATGCGGCGCTTCCGACCCTTGATCCGCTTGCCCGCATCGAACCCAGAAAGTGACGTGTTTTCAGAGGTTTTCACACTCTGGCTGTCAATCACACCACCGGTCGGCTGCGCCTCGCGCCCTGCCGCGAGGCGCGCCGCCGCGACCAGGTGGCGGTTGATCTCGGCCAGCAAACCATCGTCGCGCCAGCGGTAGAAATAATAGCGCACGGTCGAGACCGGCGGAAAATCGCGCGGCAGAAGCGACCACGCGCATCCCGCCGCCGCGATATACTGGATCGCATCCCAAACGCGGCGCAGGTCAACCGTCCGCGGACGCCCAAGGCGGTTGCGACCGGGTAGCAGCGGGCGAACAACAGCCCATTCTTCCGGCGTCAAATCGCTTGGATAGCGCTTGGTCTTGCGCTTATGCTGCGATCGGGTGAGTTCAGTCCAGGCCATCGTGATCTCCATTCAGTTTTGCAACCGAACAGAATCACAACCTGCTGAATTCACTCAACTCATTTCCGATCAGGCTCTGAGCTCGACTTTGTACATTTTTTGGTCAGGTCCAAGTCCAGAAGACGCCCTCGTTGGCTATGAACTCGAGCGCCTCGTCTAGGGGCAACACGACACCGCCCATGTCATCGACGTCCTCCCATCTGCGCCTGTGTGACCAGTATCCGAGACGGGTCTCATCGCCGTTGCCGGTTGGTTTCAATCGGGCAATCGGCGCATCGGTTGCCAGCAGGTAGAGATGGTAAGCGCCCTTATCTTCATAATAGCCGACGCCGCCACCATTGGCGTCGTCGAAGGCTTCGATGCGGGCGGCGATATAGTCTTGCTGCATGTGCTGATTATACAGTGAAGCACCACAAAGTGAGCGAGTCGTTTTGCCGCGGGCCGCCCACTTGCATGGTCAGCGGCGAGGGATTCGAAACATGGGATGCAACATCATCCCACTTCCCCCCCGTCGGCAGGCGATCCGGTTCCTCGGGTTCTGCGTCATTGGCTGCAGGACCTGCGGACCTGCTTCACGGCCCCCAGTTGGGAGCATGTGCTCGTTCTGGTGATGGGTGCCGTCCTCGCTCCGGGCAAGCGCACGATCAGCGCCTGCCTGCGGATGACCGGGCGCGCCGCGGCAAACAATTTCTCGAGCTATCATCAGATCCTCAACCGTGCCCGCTGGGATTCACACAGGCTCGCACGCCGCCTGCTCATCATGATCATCGATCGCCTCGTGCCGGAGGGGCCGGTTGTCATCGGCATGGACGACACCATCGAACGCCGGTGGGGACGGAAGATCACGGCGCGCGGCATCTATCGTGATCCCGTCCGATCCAGTCATGGCCACTTCGTCAAGGCCAGCGGCTTGCGCTGGCTGAGCTTCATGGTGCTGACGCCGGTCCCGTGGGCAGGCGTCGTGAAGGCCCTGCCGGTCTTGACCCTGCTGGCACCCTCGGAGCGCTCCGATCGACAGCGTGGCCGCAGGCACAAGCTGCTGACCGACTGGGCCCGCCAAGGTGCGCGCCAGCTCTGCCGATGGTTGCCCGACCGCGAGTTCATCTTCGTGGGTGACAGCAGCTTTGCCGTTCATGAGCTGGCTCATGCCATCACAAGCCGGGCAACTCTCATCAGCCGGCTCC
>JAHYJF010000052.1 GCA_019428955.1 Burkholderiaceae bacterium | reverse complement strand
TTCCGATCTCACCCCGAACTGAAGGCAAGTACCGTAGCTGCCATCCTCGATGCGTTGCAGCGTCCGTTCGATGGCGGCGATCTCGACTTCGTCGCGTTCCGCCTCGCCGGCTTCGACCTCGGCCTCGCTGATGACGAACGAAATGTCGTCGTTGTCGCGCTCCCTATCGATCCCCGGAGACTCAAGTGCCGCCCCCCCGTGCTGCTTGGTTGCGACCTCTTCGTGCAGGCGCTCAGCGCGCCGGTGCAGCTTGGTGACCAGTTCATCGAGTTCAGCGCGCTCAATCGCCATCAGACACCCCGAAATAGTTATCGCGGCCCGTCGACTATCGAGTCTCAGGCCGCGGTTCAACACTCTGCAACTACCTGCTGACCATTATAGGTCGTTCACGCTCCAGCCAGCCCTGCAGCATGCCTTGCGCTTCACTGGGCAGATACAATCCGAGCTTGGTGCGGCGCCACAGGATGTCCTCGGCGGTGCGCGCCCATTCGTGATCGATCAGGTAGTCGATTTCCCGCGCGTACAGCCCCGGCAGCGTTTCTTCACCAAGTTCCGCGAGCGCCGTTGCGGAACCGATCAGCTGGCTCACCCGGGTGCCGTAACTGTGGCACCAGCGCTGACCGATGGCCTCGGGAACCCATGGGAAGAGCTTGGCGAACTCCCCGCCGAAGCGCGCGACATCGCCGTCAGGCAGGTCTCCGCCCGGCAGCGGTGCCGTCGCCGTCCAGGGCCGCGGCGACTTGCCCAGCAGCGGGGCGATGATCGTCAACGCTTCTTCGCCAAGTTTGCGAAAAGTGGTGAGCTTGCCACCGAAGACACTCAGGATCGGGGCCTGGCTGTCATCGAGATCGAGGGTGTAATCGCGCGTGACTGCCGAGGCGTCGCTTGATTCGTCCTCGAGCAGCGGACGCACCCCGGCGTAGCTCCAGACCACGTCTTCCGGGGTGATCGATCCGGCCAGAAAACGGTTGACCATCGCGCACAGGTACTCGACCTCGGCCTGGTCGATCTCGATCTTCTGGGGGTCTCCCAGGTACTCTATGTCGGTCGTTCCGATCAGCGTGAAATCATCCTCGAAGGGGATCGTGAAGATGATCCGGCCGTCGGGATTCTGGAACAGGTAGGCGTAGGCATGGTCGTAGAGCTTGCGCACCACGATGTGGCTGCCCTTGATCAGGCGCACCGAGCGCTTCGAGCGCACCGGCGTCGAGCGTTCGAGGAAGCTGGAGACCCACGGACCCGCGGCATTTACAACCACCTTGGCGCTGACTTCGGTCACCGTACCGTCGTTGCCCAACAGCCGCGCCTGCCAGCTCTCGGCGTTGCGCTCAAGGCTCTCGCAACGGGTACGGGTCATTATCGTCGCGCCGCGCTCGGCCGCGTCGATTACGTTCAGCACTACCAGCCGGGCGTCATCGACCCACAAGTCGGAATACGCGAAGCCAGCCCGATAGTTGCGCTTGAGGGGAACACCCGTCTCGTGCACCCGCAGGTCCAGCGCCTCCGAGGCCTTGAGCCGATCGCGCCGCGCAAGATGGTCATACATGAACAGACCAGCGCGGATCATCCACATCGGCCGCAGGCTGGCATCGTGCGGCACCACGAAACGCAGCGGCCGCGCGATGTGCGGCGCCAGTCGCAGCAACACTTCGCGCTCCAGCAAGGCCTTGCGCACCAGCCTGAAGGCGTAGTGCTCGAGATAGCGCAAGCCGCCATGAATCAGCTTGGTGCTCGCCGACGAGGTGTGCGCCGCGAGGTCGTCCTTCTCGCACAGCAACACGCTGATCCCGCGTCCGGCGGCATCGCGCGCGATACCGACCCCGTTGATGCCTCCGCCAATTATCAGCAGATCGACCTGCAAAATCGCCCTCTTCCTTTGGTCACACAATATGATTCGGATTGCGAATTGGGATTGTAATCTTAGGGAACAACCCCCAAGGACTTGCCTGTGATGCGCCGTTACGTTCTCGCTCTCGACCAGGGAACCACCAGTTCCCGCGCGATCCTTTTCGATCACCATGGCGCGATCGCAGCCGTGGCGCAACGCGAATTCACCCAGCATTTCCCGCAGCCCGGTTGGGTCGAGCACGACGCAACCGAAATCTGGCAAACGCAACGCGCCACGATCGACGTAGTGCTAGCGAAGGCCGGCGCCAAGACCTCCGACATCGCCGCGGTGGGAATCACCAACCAGCGCGAGACCACGGTGCTCTGGGACCGCGCCAGCGGCGTTCCGCTGGCTCCAGCGATTGTCTGGCAGGACCGGCGCACCGCCGAGGTGTGCGCCCGCCTGAAGGAAGCAGGCCACGAGGCACTCGTCACCGAGCGTACCGGACTGGTCCTGGACCCCTATTTCTCGGGCACCAAGCTGGCGTGGCTGCTCGACAACATTGCTGGTGCGCGCACGCGCGCCGAGCTTGGCGAACTGGCCTTCGGGACCATCGAGACCTGGCTCGCGTGGCAGTTGAGCGACGGGCGCCTGCATGTCACCGACCCGAGCAACGCCAGCCGCACCATGCTGCTGAACCTGCACACCAGGCAGTGGGACGAGCAGATGCTGGAACTGCTGCGTATTCCCCCGGCCTGCCTGCCACGGATCGTCCCTTCGTCGGGAGTCTGCGGCGAAGTGCAGCTCGACGGACAGTCGGTTCCGCTCGCTGGCTTGGCCGGCGACCAACAGGCTGCGCTCTTTGGCCAGGCCTGCTTTGAACCGGGAATGGCCAAGAACACCTACGGCACTGGCTGCTTCCTGCTGATGAATGTCGGCGACCAGCCGGTGGCCTCCCCCAACCGGCTGCTGTCGACCGTCGGCTGGCAGACGCAGACCAGCCACTACGCACTCGAAGGCAGCGTCTTCATCGGTGGAGCGGTGGTGCAATGGCTGCGTGACGGGCTGGGCATCATCGCCAATACCGCGGATATCGAAGCGCTCGCGGCCAGCGTTCCTGACAGCGGCGGCGTGGTGCTGGTGCCGGCGTTCACCGGCCTGGGCAGCCCCCACTGGGACCCCTACGCCCGCGGAACGATCGTAGGGCTGACTCGTGGTTCGGGACGGGCCGAAATCGCCCGCGCGGCGCTCGACGCAATCGCCTTCCAGAGCGCCGACCTGATCGACGCGATGCAGAGCACTTCGGGCCGCTCGCTGGTCGAACTGCGGGTCGACGGCGGTGCCACTGCCAACAACCTGCTGATGCAGACCCAGGCCGATCTGCTCGGCGTGCCGGTGGTCAGGCCGAAGATTACGGAGACCACTGCGTTGGGCGCCGCCTACCTGGCGGGGCTGGCGGTAGGCTACTGGAGGGACACTGCCGAGCTCAGCGCCAATTGGCAGGTCGGGCGGTGTTTCGAACCGGCGATATCACTCGACGAGGCGGCGACCCGCACTGCCCTCTGGCACCTGGCGCTGGAGCGTTCCCGCAACTGGGCGAACAGCTAGCACCCGGCCCCCCGCTCAGGGCTTGATGTGGTCGATGGCGTCGGTGATCAGCATGTCAAGACCCCAGCCGAACAGCTGCTCGGCGCGCTCGGGATCGTTGACCGTATAGGCCACCACCCGCAGGCCCGCCTCGTGGGCGCGAGCGATGATCTCGGGCGAGAGCGTGGCATAGTGGGTGTCGACGGCCACGCACCCCAGCGCCAGGCATTGCTCGAGCCAGTCCTCGGGCAGCACGTGGAAGAGCAGCGCCCGCGGCAGTTCCGGGGCATGGGCGCGGACCTTCTCCAGCGCTGTTACCGAGAACGAGGACAACAACGGCAGCGCTGGTGCGTCTCGCCAGAGGTGGCGAACCTCGAGCGCCACCGCCGCACCAGTCTGCGCCTCGCGTCCGGGGCAGGGCTTGATCTCGATGTTGGCGAGGTAGTCGTTGGCCCGCAACCAGGCGGCCACGCGCTCGAGCGTGGGCACGCTCTCGCCGGCATACTGCGCTGAGTGCCAGCTGCCGGCGTCGATGCGCGCCAGATCGGCCAGCGTCGCGGCTGCCAGGCGCCCACTGGCGTTGGTGGTGCGATCGAGCAGCGGGTCGTGCATCAGCACCAGGGCGTTATCGGCGCTCAACTTGACGTCGAACTCGAACATCCGGTAGTCAAACTCGGCGCCCCGGCGTAGCGCCGCGAGGGTGTTTTCCGGCGCAAGCTTGCCGGCCCCGCGATGGGCGACGCGCGCCGGATAGGGCCAGGTGTTCACTTCCCGACGCGCTTGGTGGTCTTGGCGTCGAACCAGTGCAACCATTTCGGTTCGGCCCGCAGCATAACGGTATCGCCGATGTGCGGTGGCGGCACGGTCTCCTCCATGCGCACGATGAACAACTGGCCGCACAGGCGCCCGTAGATGAGCCGTTCGGCACCGAGCATCTCGATGACCTCGACCGTGAGCGGCCAGCCCGGAGCGCCGTCGGTGACGATGTCCGCGTGTTCCGGGCGCAGGCCGAAGATCATCGCTCCCCGATACCCCACCTCGGCGGGCAATACCAGCTCCTGCCCGCCGGCAGTGAATTTGGTGCCGTCGGTCTCGCCGGTGATGAGATTCATCGGCGGCGAGCCGATGAAACTCGCCACGAAAGTAGTAGCCGGGTTGCGATAGACATCTTCCGGGGTGCCGAACTGCTCCATGCGCCCCTCATTCATGACCAGCATGCGCTCGGCGAGCGTCATCGCCTCGACCTGGTCGTGGGTGACGAAGAGCGACGTTGTGCCGAGCTCGGCGTGGAGCTTCTGGATCTCGATGCGAGTCTGCGCCCGCAGCTTGGCGTCGAGGTTCGACAGTGGCTCATCGAAGAGATAGACCTCGGGCTGGCGCACAATCGCGCGCCCCATCGCCACGCGCTGGCGCTGGCCACCGGAAAGCTGGCGCGGCGTGCGCTTGAGAAACGGGCCAATCTCGAGAATCGCCGCGGCCTTTTGCACCCGGCGTTCGATCTCGTCCTTCGGAACCTTGGCAATCTTGAGGCCGTAGGCCATGTTCTGGTAGACGCTCATATGCGGATAGAGCGCGTAGTTCTGGAACACCATCGCGATGTCGCGCTGCGCCGGCTCGATGTCGTTGACCACGCGCGGCCCGATCGCAATCTCGCCCTCGGTGATTTCTTCCAGTCCGGCGACCATGCGCAGCAGCGTGCTCTTGCCGCAACCCGACGGGCCAACGATGACGATGAATTCACCATGGGCGATCTCGGCGCTCACGTCGTGAATCACCTTGTTGGCGTTTGTCCCGTGGCCATAGACCTTAGACACATTGCGAATGGAAATCGAAGCCATGCCTATCCTTCGAGATAACGTTATGCCGACTCGCGCCCGGGAGGCTATTTCTCGGAATCGACCAGACCCTTGACGAACCAGCGCTGCATCGAAAGCACCACCAGCGCCGGCGGAAGCATTGCAAGCATGGCAGTGGCCATGACCAGGTTCCACTCGTTGGCGGCGTCGCCGCCGGCGATCATGTGCTGGATGCCGACCACTACCGGGTACATCCTCTCTTCGGTGGTGATCAGCAGCGGCCACAGGTACTGGTTCCAGCCGTAGATGAACTGGATCACGAACAGTGCGGCGATCGAGGTCGAGGACATCGGGATCAGGATGTCCTTGAAGAAGCGCATCGGCCCGGCGCCGTCGACCCGGGCGGCCTCTACCAGCTCGTCAGGCACGGTCATGAAGAACTGGCGAAAAAGGAAGGTGGCCGTCGCCGAGGCGATCAGGGGTATCGTGAGTCCGGCGAAGCTGTTGAGCATCCCGAGGTCGGAGACCACCTGGTAGGTGGGACCGATCCGGACCTCCACCGGCAGCATCAGGGTGACGAAGATCGCCCAGAAGATGAACATCTTGAAGGGAAAGCGGAAATAGACGATCGCGAACGCCGAGAGCAGCGAGATGGCGATCTTGCCGATCGCGATCGTCAGCGCCATCACCAGGCTGACGTACATCATGCGCGCCACCGGCGCCTTCGATCCCGGCCCGCTCCCGGTGCCCTTGAGCGCGGTCTGGTAGTTCTGCACCATCTGCTCGCCCGGCACCAGCGACATCGGGGCCTGGACAATTTCGGCGCGCTCGTGGGTCGAGGCGACAAAAGTCAGGTAGACCGGAAAGGCCACCATCGCGATCCCGATCAGCAGCACCAGGTGCGAGAGCGCAGTAGTCCAGGGGCGACGTTCAACCATCGTGCTACCTCAGTAATTGACCTTGCGCTCAATGTAGCGGAACTGCACCACGGTGAGCGCCACGACGATCGCCATCAGCACCACCGACTGGGCTGCCGAACTGCCCATGTCCATCGCCTTGAAGCCGTCGTAATAGAGCCGGTAGACCAGGATCGCGGTGGCCTTGCCCGGCCCGCCCTCGGTAGCCGAATCGATGATGGCAAAGGTATCGAAGAAGGCATAGACGACATTCATCACCAGCAGGAAGAAGGCCACCGGCGAAAGCAGCGGGAAAGTGATCGTCCAAAAGCGGCGCCAGGGTCCGGCGCCATCGATCGCCGCCGCCTCGATCAGCGACTTGGGAATCGACTGCAGGCCGGCGAGGAAGAACAGGAAGTTATACGAGATGTGCTTCCACACCGCGGCCATCACGATCAGCGCCATCGCGTGCTTGCCGTTGAGCATGTGATTCCAGTTGAAGCCCCATTCACGCAGCCACCAGGCGACTACGCCGACGCTGGGCGCGAACATAAACAGCCAGAGCACCCCGGCCACCGCCGGGGCGACCGCATACGGCCAGATCAGCAGCAACTTGTAGAAGGTGGCGCCGCGAATCACGCGATCGGCCATGACCGCCAGCAACAGGGAAAGCGTGATCCCCAGGCCGGCCACCAGGACCGAAAAGATCGCGGTCGTCTGGAACGAGTCCCAATAGTAGGGATCGCTGAAGATGCGACGAAAGTTCTCCAGTCCGACCCATTCGGTCGAAGTACCGAAAATGTCCTGGCGCTGCAACGACTGGACCAGCGCCTGCCCGGCGGGCCAGAAGAAGAAGATCGTGATCACCGCGACCTGGGGAGCAATCAGCACCCAGGGCAGCCAGCTCGAACGAAACAGGACACGCTTTTCGACGGACACGATGATTGGCTTGCAAGAATTGGATGGGGCAAAAAACCCGGCGGGCGCCTCGCAGCGCCCGCCGGCGTCAGGTTACTCGGGTGCACTCACCTCGTCTTAGCCCTTATTGGCCTTTTCGAAGCGTTCGAGCAGTTCGTTGCCGCGCTTGACCGCAGTGCCGAGACCTTCCTTGACACCGACCTTGCCACCGAGGATATTTTCCACTTCCTCGTCGACGATAGTGCGGATCTGCACGAAGTTGCCGAGCCGGATGCCGCGCGACTTGTCGGTCACCTTGCGGATCATCTGCGTCACCGACACGTCGGCGCCCGGATTCTCCTTGTAGAAGCCGCTCTTGTCGGTCAACGCGAACGCCGCCTTGGTGATCGGCAGGTAGCCGGTGCGCTTGTGACTCGCCGCCGCCACTTCAGGCTGCGACAGATACTTGAAGAACTCGGCTACCGCCTTGTAATGATCGGGAGACTTGCCCGCCATCACCCACAGGCTGGCGCCGCCGATCACGCTGTTCTGCGGCGCACCCGGCACGTCCGGATAGAAGAGCAGGGTCGAGATCCCGTAGTCGAATTTCGCGTTCTTCGAAACATTACCGCGCAGCCCCGAGGAGGCGGTGGTCATCGCGCACTCGCCGGACACGAAGGTGGCGTCAGCCTTGTTGCCGCGACCCTTGTAGACGAACAGGCCCTGCTTGGACATGTTAGCGAGGTTCGTAATGTGGCGCACAAACAGCGGGTCGTTGATCTTCAGGCGCGCATCCAGGCCGCTCATGCCGTTGCCCTTGGTGGCGAACTCGATGTTGTGCCAGGCCGAAAAGTTCTCGAACTGGGTCCAGCCCATCCAGCTCGAGGTCATCGGACACTCGTGTCCGCTCGCCTTGAGCTTGGCGGCGGCCAGCACAGCCTCCGGCCAGGTCTTGGGCGGGCTCGCCGGATCGAGCCCGGCAGCCTTGAAGGCGTCCTTGTTGTAATAGAACACCGGGGTCGAGCTGTTGAACGGGAAGCTCAGCATCGCTCCGCTGGGTGCGGTGTAGTAACCGGCGACGGCGTCGACGTAGGCCTTGGGATCAAAAGTGACGCCCGCTTTCTTCATGACCTCGGCGACCGGCACGATCGCACCCTTGCTGGCCATCATGGTCGCGGTGCCGACTTCGAACACCTGCAGAATGTCGGGGGCGTTACCGGCACGGAACGCCGCAATACCGGCGGTCATCGAAACGTCATAGCTGCCCTTGTAGACAGCCGTGACCTTGTAGGCGCTCTGCTGCTTGTTGAAATCGGCGGCGAGGTCATTGACCCACTCGCCCAACGTTCCACCCATCGAATGCCACCACTGGATTTCGGTCACGGCATGCGCTGGGGCCGCCGCGAAAATCGCTCCGGCGATGGCGGATGCCATCGCGGCGCGGCCAAAAGTTCGTTTCAAACTGGTCATCAGATTCTCCCTGTGAAAAGTTCTCGCTGGTGTTGTTCTGAACCGAATATCCGACTCGGACGGTTTGATACCCATCACTTGATGTATTCTACTGCGAGAAGGTGAGATTTTTGTTGCCTCCGCCGACTGCGCCAGCGCCGCCGCGGTTCAGTCCGGCGGAACCGGGTAGGCGGGCGCCGGCTCTCCGGCGAACTGGGCGACCGCAACGCCGCCCAATGTTATCGCGGCGCCCAGCAGTTTCACTGCCGTAAAGGTCTCGCCGCCGACCGCCCAGGAGACCAAGCCGGCGACCGGCGGCATCAGGTAGATCAGGGGTGCGGTGCGGGCGACGCCGCGCACTGCGTTGATCCATCCCCAGGCGAGCCAGCCGCCAAATGCCGAGATGATCACCGCCCATAGCATCCCCAACCAGACTGTGGCCGGCAGCGCTGCCCAATCGAGGGCGAGCCCCGCCGGCATTGAAATCAGCACCAGCGGGACGGCGCCGATCATGGTCGCGTAAGTCATCACGGTGACGCTGCCCAGTCGATCGATCAGCGGTTTCGCGGCCACCGTGTAATAGGAGAAGAAGGTCGCCGCCACCAGCAGCACCAGGTCGCCGCCCGAGGCGCGCCAGCGGCCGCCGAACATCTTGTCCGACAGAAACAGCAAGACCCCGACCAGTGCGATTGCCACCCCGATCACCTGCATCCGACGCAAGGTCTCGATGCGCATCGCACGCAGGATCAGCAAGGTGAAGACCGGGCCGCAGGCCAGGATCACCGAGCTGGAAAATGCCGTCGAAAGAAAAATCCCGTAGGTGACCAGGCCGACGTGGAGCAGATGCCCGGACAGGCCGATCGCGACCAGCCGCCAGGCGTCAGCGCGCGAAACCCGCGGCCAGGCGAGGCGATGGCGGTAGGTGAGCAGCGCAGCTGCGCACAGCGGCATTATCAGGTAGCGCACGAACAGGAATCCGCCCGGTCCGGTGTGACCGAAGACGAACTTCTGGACGCTGAAGTTGGCGCCCCAGACGAACACCAGCGCTATGCCGGCGAAGACCGCCTGGCGGGAGCGCCGTTGGATGGCTTGGGAAGTCAGGATTGTTCCGTAATCGGCAAGTGGCTCAGCGAACCGGGACGGCCAGCAGGATTTGAGCGGCGATGGCCATCTGGCAGAGGAAGCCAGCCAGGAAGGAAACCGTGCGCACCCATGGAAAGGCGAAGGTATAGCCGACCAGGTGCACTACCCTGGACCAGAAATAGGCCAGCGCGGCAAAGGCCGTCAGCGCGCCGTTGGCCCCGGCCAGATGGGCCACCAGGACCAGCGTGGCGAATACCACCAGGTTCTCGACCGCGTTGTAGTGGGCGGCACGCATCCTCGTCGCCCACGGCGCCAGCGGCTTGATGTGCGGCACGTAGCCGAGCGCGTCGGTCAGTCCGCGGACCGCCACCGAATTGACGACGTAGGGCACCCAGATCAGGGCGGTCAACACGCATACCCACGCCAGGTATTTCAACTCGATGGTCATTCCATTTCTCCTCTGCGCCAGGATCAGGTCCACGGTTCCCATGCCCGACGGCCAGCGTCGCGCACAGCACACCAAGGGGAGTGCCAGTATCGGGCAATCGCCGGCCAGCGACAATTCGAACTGCCGGCACGACGGCAAAGACTGTATATTTATACAGTCATGATCCCCGACTACGTCGAACTCCACTGCACCACCAATTTCTCGTTCCTGCGCGGCGCATCGCACCCCGAGGAGCTGGTCGAACGCGCGCTCGAGCTCGGCTACTCGGCACTCGCCATCACCGACGAGTGCTCGCTCGCCGGCGTGGTGCGCGCCCACCTGCAGGCGCGCAACACCCGGCTGCCGCTACTGGTCGGGGCCAGCTTCGCGCTGCGTGACGCGTGGTTGCCGCAACAGCGCGCCGATGGGAGCCAGGAAGGGGCGCTCGCAGCGGCATCGCGCCTGGTATTGCTGGCTTGCAACCGCAACGGCTACGGCAACCTGGCCGAGTTGATCACCACCGCCCGAAGGCGCGCCGCCAAGGGTTCCTACCAGTTGCGGCGCGGCGACCTGGAAGCCGGCGTCGCCGACTGCCTAGCGCTGCTGGTGCCATCACCCACGCTCGCCGACGCACCACCAGGGGAATTCGCCGCCCTGTGCGAACAGGCCCGCTTCCTGGGCGAACGCTTCCCCGGCGGCTGCTGGCTGGCAGCCGAGTTGCTCACCCGCGGCCACGACGCGACGCTGCTCGACGCTCTGCGCAACCTCGGGCGGACCAGCTCGCTGCCGCTGGTGGCAGCCGGCGACGTGCTCTTTCACGTGCGCTCACGCAAGCGCCTGCACGACACGATCGCCGCGATCCGCCTGAACCGGCCATTGTCCGAGCTGGGCCGCGCGGTGCCGCCCAACGCCGAGCAGCACTTGCGCAGCCGCCTGCGGCTGGCGCGGATCTACCCGCCCGAACTCCTCGCCGCGAGCGTCGCGATCGCCGAGCGCTGCAGCTTCTCGCTCGCTGAATTGCGCTACGAATATCCCCGCGAAATCGTCCCCCAGGGCCGCACTCCGGGCGACTGGCTCAGAGAGCTCACCATGCAGGGGGCCGTCCGGCGCTACCCCGAGGGAATGCCCGCCGCGGTGGCGGCGCAAATCGGGCACGAGCTGGCGCTGATCACCGAGCTCGGCTACGAGCCCTATTTCCTGACCGTAGCCGACATCGTCACCTTTGCTCGCACCCAGGGCATCCTGTGCCAGGGGCGCGGCTCAGCCGCCAATTCGGCCGTCTGCTACTGCCTCGGGATCACCGAGGTCGATCCGGCGCGGATGAACATCCTGTTCGAGCGCTTCATCAGCCGCGAGCGCGACGAACCGCCGGACATCGACGTCGATTTCGAGCACCAGCGCCGCGAGGAGGTGATCGCCTACCTCTATCGCAAGTACGGGCGCCACCGCGCGGCACTCACCGCGACGGTGATCTCCTACCGCGCCCGCTCGGCGCTGCGCGACGTCGGCAAGGCGCTGGCGATCGACGCGCAACGCATCGACGCGCTCTCGCGCGCCCACCAGTGGTGGGCCGACGGACTGGACCAGCAGCGGCTGCGCGAAGCCGGCTTCGACCCTGAGTCGCCGGTCGTGGCGCTGTGGCTCGAACTTACCACCCAGCTGCGCGGTTTCCCGCGCCACCTCTCGCAGCACCCGGGCGGATTCGTGCTCGCCCGCGAGAGCCTCAGCCGGCTGGTGCCGATCGAGAACGCCGCCATGGCCGGGCGCAGCGTGATCGAGTGGGACAAGGATGATCTCGACGCGCTCGGCATCCTCAAGGTCGACGTACTGGCGCTGGGGATGCTCTCGGCCATCGGGCGTGCGCTCGAGCGAATCGGACAGCGCCGCGGCGCGGCCGCGGGAGCTCCGGCATTTCGCATCCAGGACATTCCGGCCGAGGATCCGGAAACCTACGAGATGATCTGCCGCGCCGATACCGTGGGGGCATTCCAGATCGAATCGCGCGCGCAGATGAGCATGCTGCCGCGTCTGCAGCCGCGCTGCTTCTACGATCTGGTGATCGAGGTCGCGATCGTTCGGCCCGGCCCGATCCAGGGCGGCATGGTCCACCCCTACCTGCGCCGGCGCCAGGGGCTCGAACCGGTGTCGTATCCGCGCGAGGAAATCCGGCCGGCACTGGCGCGTACGCTGGGCATTCCGATTTTCCAGGAACAGGTGATGCAGATCGCGATCCTCGCGGCCGGTTTCACCCCCGGCGAGGCCGACCAGTTGCGCCGGGGGATGGCGGCATGGCGGCGCAAGGGCGGACTGCACGTATTTCGCGAGCGCCTGGTCAACGGAATGCTGGCGCGCGGCTATGACCTCGAGTTCGCCGAGGCGATCTTCCGGCAGATCGAGGGCTTCGGCGAATACGGCTTTCCGGAAAGTCACGCGGCGAGCTTCGCGTTGCTGGTCTACGTCTCGTGCTGGCTCAAGTGCCACGAGCCGGCCGCATTCCTGGCCGCGCTGCTCGACAGCCAGCCGATGGGCTTCTATGCCCCGGCGCAGCTGGTGCGCGATGCCCGCGCCCACGGGGTCGAGGTGCGTGGCGTCGACGCGCTGGTCAGCCAGTGGGAGTGCACGCTGGAAGAGACTTCAACGGCGCCACCGTGCCTGCGCGACAGGGTCGACCATCGTCCGCAGCCCGCAGTGCGCCTGGGCCTGAACCGGATCCACGGGCTCTCGGAGAACGGCGCCCGGCGGCTGCTGGCGGTCCGCGACAGCCGCCGACACGAGCGCGGCATTCCGGCACCGACGCCGGGCCAGCCGCTGCTCGATTTCCCTTTCGACAGCACCGAGGATCTGGCGCGCTCCTGTTCCCTGGGTCAATCCGACCTGCAGGCATTGGCACGCTCCGATGCGCTCGCCGCTCTTGCCGGGCACCGCGTCCAGGCCAACTGGGAAGTGGCGGCGATCCGGCCGCTGCCGGCACTGCTGGCCGAGGCGCGCTTCGACGAGCCGCCGACGGCGCTCGCGGAACCGTCCGAGGGCGAGACCATCATCGCCGACTACCAGTCGCTGGGGATTCCAATGGGCCGTCATCCGCTGGCGCTGCTGCGCCCGCTGCTCGCGCGCCTGCGGGTCCGTCCGGCCAGCAGCCTGCGCGACTGCCGTTCCGGCCAGATCGCCCGTGCCAGCGGACTGGTCACCCACCGCCAGCGCCCGCAAACCGCCAACGGCACGATCTTCGTCACCATCGAGGACGAGACCGGCGCGGTCAACGTGATCATCTGGCCACAGGTATTCGAGCGCTTTCGCAGCGCGGTGCTCGGCGCCCGCCTGATGAGCGTCTACGGGATCTGGCGGCGCGACGGTGAGAGCGGCGCGGTGATGCACCTGGTCGCGCGCCACGTGGTCGACCATTCGGCGCTGCTGGGCCGGTTGGCTACCGCCAGCCGTGATTTTCGCTGACCTGGGCCGGATACCGGCCCGGTCAAGAGCAGCGCCTGTCAGCCGACGCCAAGCCCGCGCGCCAGATCGGCACTGAGATCGGCGACCTCCTCGACCCCGACCGCAACCCGCAGCAAGCCTTCGCCGATTCCCGCCGCCAGTCGTGCCTCGGGTCCGACCCGCGCATGGGTGGTACTGGCCGGATGAGTGATCGTAGTCTTGACGTCACCCAGGTTGGCCGTAATCGACAGCAGCCGGCAGTTGTCGATCACTTGCCAGGCCCGGCGCCGCCGGGTTTGTTCGTCGCCACCGCGCACCTCGAAAGCGATGACCGCACCACCGGCGCTTTGCTGGGCCATCGCCAGGCGGTGCTGGGGATGGGACTCCAGCCCCGGATACAGCACCCGCTCGACGGCCGGATGGGCCTCGAGCCAGCGCGCGAGCGCGAGCGCGTTGGCACACTGGCGTTCCATGCGCAGGCCCAGCGTCTCGGTGCCCTTGAGCAGCACCCAGGCGTTAAACGCCGACAGCGTCGGCCCGGTAGCCCGGACAAAGGGCACCAGAGTCTCATCGATGAATTTGCGCGCGCCCAGAACGGCCCCGCCCAGCACCCTGCCCTGGCCGTCGAGGTACTTGGTGGCGGAGTGAACCACGATGTCGGCGCCCAGCGCCAACGGCCGCTGCAGCGCCGGTGTAGAGAGGCAATTGTCGACCACCAACTGCACCCCGACCTCCCGGGTGATGGCGCCAATTGCCGCCAGGTCGGCGATCTCGGTGAGCGGGTTCGACGGCGACTCGAGATAGCAGAGCTTGGTTTCGGGGCGCAATGCCGAGCGCCACTGCGCGGTATCGGTCACCTTGACGTAGTCGACCGCGACGCCGAAGCGCTCCAGAATCTTGAACATCTGCAGCGTCGCGCCAAACAGTTCCCGCGCCGCCACGACGTGACTGCCGCTGGCGGTCAGGCTCATCACCGTCGCCATGATCGCCGCCATTCCCGAGGCCGTGGCAACACACGCTTCGGCGCCCTCGAGCGCCGCCAGCCGGTCCTGGAATGCCGTCACGGTCGGATTGCTGGCCCGCGAATAGACGTATCCCGGCTCGTCGCCGGCAAACCGTGCCGCCGCCTGGGCCGCATTCTCGAACACGAAGCTGGAAGTCAGGAAGATCGGTTCGCTGTGCTCGAGATAGTGGGTACGCTCGACCCCACCGCGTACCGCCAGGGTGTCAAAACCAGGAACTGGATCAGCCCCGCTGCGATCGTCGCGCTTGCCGACCATCGTCATGCCCTCCCGCTACTCGTCGCCACGGGACTGGTAATGAAGGCTCATCTGGTTGCCTCCGCTATCCTCTTCGAGACTGCGGGACGCGGACAGGCGCGACGCCTCGAGTCCGCCGAGATATTCCGGCGTCACATCCCCGGTGACGTAGATGCCATCGAAGCAGGCGCAGTCCAGGCTGCGCAGTTGCGGATTGATATCCTGGATGGCCCGGCGCATCCCGTCAACGCTCTGGTAGATCAGCGCATCGGCACCGATCGCCAGCCGAATCTCTTCGTCGTCGCGACCGTGGGCGATCAACTCGCCGGGAGTCGGCATGTCGATCCCGTAGACATTGGGGTAGCGCACGGGCGGTGCGGCCGAGGCGAAATAGACCCGATTGGCGCCGGAATCGCGCGCCATCTGGACGATCTCCTGCGAGGTCGTGCCGCGGACGATCGAATCGTCGACCAGCAGCACGTTCTTGCCCCGGAATTCAACGCTCATGGCGTTGAGCTTCTGGCGCACCGAGCGCTTGCGGATCTCCTGCCCGGGCATGATGAAGGTGCGGCCGACATAGCGGTTCTTAAGATAGCCCTCGCGGTAGTCGAGGCCGAGCTTGCTGGCCAACTGCATCGCCGCCGGCCGAGAAGTGTCGGGAATAGGCATCACCACGTCGATCGCGCCGTGCGGCAGGATGGCCGAAACCCGGTCGGCGAGATATTCTCCCATCCGCAGCCTGGTCCCATAGACCGAGGCACCGTCAATGACCGAATCGGGCCGCGCGAAATAGACGTACTCGAACGCACACGGGTTCAACGAGGCATAGTCGGCACACTGCTGGGTGTGAAGCTGGCCGTCGAGGTCGATGAAAATGGCTTCGCCGGGGGCGACGTCACGAGCCAGGCGAAACCCCAGCCCCTCGAGCGCCACCGATTCCGACGCCACCAGGTACTCGGTGCCACCCCGCACTTCGCGCTCTCCCAGGCACAGCGGGCGAATGCCGAAGGGGTCACGAAAGGCGAGGATGCCGTAGCCGGCGATCTCCGCCACGCAGGCGTAGGCGCCGCGCACCCGGGCGTGCAACTTACTGACGGCGCGAAAGATCGTTGCCGGGTCCAGCGAGACCCCGACGGTGGCCTCCTGCAGGGAGTTGGCGAGCACGTTGAGCAGCACTTCCGAGTCGGAGGCGGTGTTGATGTGGCGCCGGTCACGGCGGAACATCTCGATGCTCAACTGCGCCGAATTGGTGAGATTGCCGTTGTGGGCGAGCGTCA
>JAHYJF010000051.1 GCA_019428955.1 Burkholderiaceae bacterium | reverse complement strand
CGGTGGTTCAGGCGCTGCGCTTTGCCCTGCCCCGCACTGCCATCATCCATCACTGCGCCAACGAGGTGACCGAGGCTGGGCCCCGCGGTGCGAAACGTCAGGCGATCCTGGTTGGCATGGGCGTCCATGCCGGTTTCGCCGATCTGATGATCCTGTGTGATGGCCGCGTGCTGTTCCTCGAGCTGAAAGCACCGAAAGGACGGCTGCGCCCGACGCAGGAGACCTTCCGCGATGCGGTTCTCGCGCAGGGCTTTGCTTGGGCGCTGGTGCGGTCGGTCGACGATGCGTTGGGCGCGCTGGCAGACAATGGCTTCACCAGCCGCGTTCGCCCAGCGCGGAGGGCGCAGCCATGAGCCACAAGGCGACCGTCTGGGCCCTCGATCAACGCAGCATCAAGGGCACGACCAAGATCGTGCTTTGGCACCTCTGCGACCGTTACAACCCCGAGCATGGCTGTTTTCCGTCGCAGGAGCTCTTGGCCTATGACTGCCAGGTCAGCCGCTCCGGCCTCAACAACCATCTCTCCCGTCTGGAAAAATGTGGTCTGATGCGGCGCGAACGGCGCATCGACCCGATCACGAAGCGCCAGATGTCGACGCGCTACATCCTCGGCTTCGAGGAGGGGTTCACGCCGGTGCCCAGCGCGGCAGCGGCCGGAAACCCAGCGGAAATCGCGTCGTCAGAGGAAAAGCCGTGTCCAAATATCGGACACGGACAACTTGGCGAAGAACCATTCGCAAACAACGCGTTGGGATGCGCCACCGTCGAAAAGCCGTGTCCAGATTTCGCACACGGAGCCGTGTCCAGAAAACAGGCCGACCCGTGTCCAGAAAATGAGCAAAGCCGTGTCCAGAATTTGGACACTAACCTTGTAAGAGAACCTTTAAGGGAACCAGTAAAGGAGGAGGAGGAGGACGCGGCTGCGCGCGATGCCGATTTTAGTCGGTTCTTCGTAGAACTGCTCTCGGCGCTGGGCTTTCCCGCCAACGCCACCCTGCCCGCCTGGTGGCAGGGTTGGCCCGCCAGAACGCACGTTCGTCGCTGGATCGATGACCTCGGGCTGTCACAGAAGCGGATCGTCGCGACCGCCAAGGAAACCCGGCGCGATCATCCCGAGCCGCCGGATGGCCCAAAAGCCCTCGACCGGTTCATGGAACGTGCGGTCCAGCACGACGCGCAGGTAGCCATCGCGACCGCCAAGGGGCAGAAAGCCAGGCGGCGGCGCAAGCGCGAGGATGCTCCCCGGCTCAGCGACGACGAGAAGGCGGCGTTCTATGCCAAAATGGTCAACGCCGACGGCTTCCTGCCGGTCAGCGCGATCAACAACAGCATCCGCGACCTGATGCTAGTGCGCGGCCTTGTCACGCCCGAACGCCTCCGGATGCGGGGGGTGAGATGACCCTGCAGCGACAGATCGGACGCACGGGCGGCACGCGGGTCAAGTGCGCGCTGGGCGCGCAGGCGGCGCTGGAATGGGCATTTCGCGTAGAACAAGCGCAGCTGGAACTGCCGCCGCCAAAGGACGTGACCGAGGAAGCCTTCGGCTTTGGCCTCGAATATGTCCTGCTGCAACGCGCCGCGCTGGGCTGCAAAGTCGACGGCGGACAGCACAAGATGGGCAGTTACACCCATCCCGATGCCGAGGTGATCGCCGCCACCGTCGCCGGTATCCCCGACAGTCTCGGCGGCATCCGCATGGCGATCCGCGTGGCGGAACTGGCGCGCGCAGGACTGACTCCCGACTGGATGCCCGGCGCCGTCCCGCGTTGCGTGCCGGTCGAGACCAAGACGAACCAGCACGGCGAGAGGGCGACCACCATCGTGGTCGGCACCGAACGCCTGCTGACCCGAGGCAAATGGCGCACGGTCGAGGTGCTGGCCTGCCCGGTCACCTGGCGGCCGCATCCGGAACAGATCGCATCCGCACGGCGCCGCTATGAAGATTGGTGGCATGCGCTGGATTGGGTGCGGGATGGGCTGCAAGTGGGGGGCATGTTGCGGGAGGTGGAGGTGGCGGCGGCTATGCCCCGGGTGCGCCCGTGGAGGACAAACCAATGACGGTCATGGATCCACCTCCATCGCGGTCGGCTGTGCGCCCCGCGCACACGTCGCGCACATGCCATCTCTTCTATCGCGATCCAGGATCAGGTTCGGGGCGTGGCGCAGTTCCAACGTCCGCCTCACCCACCTCAAGCACGGCGTCACCGCTATGAAGCCACGCTGCCACAATGTCCCGTGTTTTCGCAATGCCGGTGTCGGTCCGCAGGGCGCACTCCCATACTGTTCCGACCCGCCAGCCAGCTTTCAGAAGAGCGGACTCAACTGCCGCATCCCGCGCGACATTTGCATCGAACTTGGTCGTCCAGAACTCTGGACGCGTCGCCGGAACCGTGGCATATCGGCAGCCTGCATGGCGATGCCAAAAGCAACCATGTACGAAGATGACGGCATGGTACTTCGGCAGCACGATATCAGGCTTGCCGGGAACGCCCTTTACGTACAGCCGATATCGCAAGCCAAGCGCATGCAAGGAATGGCGAAGCGCCAGTTCGGGCTTCGTGTTCCGTCCACGGATCCCGGCCATCATGCGCGACCGGGTCTGGCTGTCGACGATGTCTGTCATTTGCCTCCTGGCATCATCTGTCGGACCTAGTATACAGCCAATGATTTGAATTCGAGAGGACACTGATTTGCCAGCCACTTTCGGCATAGTCGATCTGTTTGCCGGGCCTGGTGGATTGGGCGAGGGCTTTGCTTCGCTGCGTGTGGGAGATCATTCTCCGTTTCAAATCGGCATTTCGGTTGAAAAAGAGACATCAGCGCACAGGACGCTGACCTTGCGCGCATTTGTTCGCGCTTATGGCGAAGATCACGGGGCTATGCCGAAGACCTATGTCGATTTCCATTCTGGCCAGTCAGCAGAACCGGACTGGTCTACGGTTGATGCGGCTGCGTGGGATCACGCCACAGTTGAGGCACGTTGCCTTGAACTGGGTACTGAGCCTGCCGCCGAAGCAATCGACAGCGTCGTCGTCCGACTGAGAAAGGATTTTGACGACACGATCCTGATCGGTGGCCCTCCCTGCCAGGCCTATTCGCTGGTCGGGCGCGCCCGCGCCAACGGAAAGATCGGATATGTGCCGGAAGAAGACGCGCGGCATTATCTCTTTCGCGAGTACATCCGCGTGCTGGACCGACTTCGCCCTGCAGCCTTCGTGATGGAAAACGTGAAGGGCATGCTGTCATCGACAATCGAAAGCCGCATGGTTTTTGAGATGCTGATGGAGGATTTGACCTCGCTCGGCACCGGGCATGCACACCACTATGAACTCCGAGCGATCCGTCTTTCGGACGGCAAGGCAACGCTGCTGGAACCGAAACAGCCGTCCGACTTCATCGTACGTGCCGAGGAGTTCGGGGTGCCACAACGCCGCCATCGGGTCATCATCGTTGGTATCAGGTCGGACCTTGCCAACCGAATGGCGGGCGCCAGCATTTCTGTCTCAAGCACAAGACGCACGGTCGGCGAAACCATTGGCAACATGCCGCCCCTTCGCAGCGGTATCAGCCGCAGCCCGGATAATCCGGCGGCCTGGAAGCGTGAGGTCGTGGGTGCCGGAAACATCCTCGCAAGCATTTACAAGAGCCAAGGAGATGACGCTCTCCGGCAAGCATTCCTCGATGTTGTGAAGCGCATGAAGAAGGGCTCGCCCGGGCAACGCGCGGACGCGAGCCTGCCCGCAGGCTACGGGGCCTCCAACGACGACCTGATGCGTTGGCTGGAACGACCTGAACTCCGGGCCCTTGCCCAGCACGAAACGCGGGGCCACATGGCGTCGGATCTCGGGCGCTATCTTTTCGCCGCTGTGTTCGGTGCGGAGCGTCAGTACAGCCCGAAGGCGGCGGATTTTCCCCTCGCGCTCAGCCCCGATCACAAGAACTGGCACAGTGGTATCTTCAGCGACCGTTTCCGTGTTCAACTGGCCCATGAGGCTGCAACAACGGTGACCAGCCACATCTCGAAAGATGGGCACTACTTCATTCACCCTGACCCGGTGCAGTGTCGCAGCCTGACAGTGCGCGAGGCCGCCCGGCTACAGACCTTTCCGGACGACTATCTGTTCCTCGGCAACCGGACGCAGCAGTACGTCCAGGTCGGGAATGCGGTCCCACCTTTCCTTGCCCATCAAATCGCAGCATTGATCTACGCATCCCTGACAAAATCGGACACCCACGAGACTTGCGAGACACTTTGACCGCCTTGCGCGGCTTGTAACGCCGACCTGTTCGCGCCAGAGTAGATTGTATTGGCTGTTCCGAGGGTTCGCATGCAGGAAATTGTCGTTTCAAGACGGGCGGATGCGACGCCTCACGCTGCGGCTTTGATCGAGGGGCTGAGGGATATCGGGTATTCCCTTGAAACCGCCATTTCCGACATCATCGACAATTCCATTACTGCGGGCGCGCATCGCGTTCAGATCATCACTGAAACATTTTCCGAAGAACCCTATATCGCAATTGTCGATGACGGCGACGGCATGGCTGAGGAAGACTTGATTGCCGCAATGCGGCCAGGTAGCAGAAATCCCCTCGCGGCCCGGGACGAGCCAGACTTGGGACGCTTCGGACTGGGGCTCAAGAGCGCAAGCTTTTCACAGTGTCGACGACTGACGGTTATTTCGAGGAAGGCCGGAAAGACCGCTGCTGCCATCTGGGATCTTGACGACGTTGCGGAACGAAATGAGTGGGCAGTCCAATTGCCCGATGATCTTGCAGGACTTCCGGCCGTTGAGCACCTCGGTCCGACTGGCACGGTTGTTCTCTGGCAGAAACTGGACCGGCTGACCGGTGGCTACTCCCACAATGCCGCCAAACGTGCCGAGGTCATCAACCAGAGGATTGCCGAAACCGAAAGGCATCTCCGCCTCGTGTTCCATCGGTTCATGGAGGAGGCAAAGCCCCTCCGCCTCCTGCTCAACGGGCGTCTCCTGCAGCCGCTGGATCCTTTCGCCCGAAAGAACCCTGCCACCATCACGGATCCGGAGGAGAAGCTCACACTGATCCGAGGCGACGTGGAAATCCAGAGTTTCACGCTTCCGCACCACAAGCAGATGAGCAAAGCAGACTGGGAGGATATCGGCGGCCCGGAAGGCCACCTGAAATCGCAGGGGTTTTATCTTTACCGGGGCAAACGACTGATACTTTACGGCGCCTGGTTCGGCCTTTGCCGTCAATCCGAGATCACGAAGCTGTCCCGCGTCAGGATTGATATTCCCAACAGCATGGATGCCGACTGGAAGATCGACGTCAAGAAATCCTCGGCGCAGTTGCCACCAATCGTTCGCGACCGGCTGAAGAGGGTTATCGAACGCATCCTTGCGGGGTCAAAGCGCACCTACAACAAGCGCGGTCAGAAGCTGGTCGATCATGAACGGCTTCCAATGTGGCATCGGGTTCAGGCGGATGGGCAAATCCGCTATCGACCGAATGCGGACCATCCTGCGTTTGCAGATTTTGCAGATAGCCTGCCGCCGGATTTGCGGCGCGGTTTCTTCAACTGCGTCTCGCTCGTTGGGGCGTCGCTGCCCATTGAAACCCTCTTTGCCGACATGGCAGGAACTGCAGAGCAGATCGTTCAGGATCAGGTGGATGAGGACGCCCTTAGCCAGGCGGTGCAGGCAGTTCTGACACGCATGCTGGAAGCAAAGAAAGACATGAAGGAAATCATTGCCTTGATGAAGGACAACGACCCTTTCCGATCAGCTTGGGAAGACACTCAGCGCATAATCGCGGCAACGATCCAGACGAAGGAGGACAAGTGAAACCCCTCCTGAGCAGCCTTGAAGGCATGACGTCCATGTACATGGCGTCGCAACCAGCGCCCCATACGGCAGAGTCGATCCGCGACATCATCACGCAACTGCGCAGCACGCCAATGTTCGCGGGGCAAGTCGAAGACAGCGAGGCGGAAGAGCTCGCCCGCCTGATCGAAGAAAAGTACGGCATCAGCATGGGCCTCGGCGCTATCGTCGACGCCAAGGATTTTCGCCCTTGGCTGCATGACGCGCGGATCAATGGCGAGGTCGGCGATTTCTACTGGGGGCGCTATCGCAAGCTGTTGAACATCAAGGGGCTGCCAAAGTCGGTCATCGACGCAACAGATGAAGTGACAGACAAGGTTCTTGACCGGCTTGGCGACCCGAACAACACCAGCGGGTGGAGCCGCCGGGGCATGGTCGTCGGGCATGTCCAGAGCGGGAAAACGCAGAACTACGCAGGTCTCATCTGCAAGGCGGCCGACGCTGGCTATCGCCTGATCGTGGTGATCGCGGGCATCCACAACAACCTGCGTAACCAGACCCAAGCCCGTATCGACGAGGGCTTCATTGGCCGAGACACTGGGCGGCTCGCCCATGTCAACAGGGCGCAGCGCCAGAAGCTTATTGGCGTGGGCCAATTTGATCAGCGCGAATTCCCGGTTTCACTGACCAACACCCTGCGCGATTTCAACAAGGCGACGGCGACAACCTTTACCGCTCAGCTCAGCCAGTTCAACGTGCCCGTAGTCCTGGTGATCAAGAAGAATTCCAGCACGTTGAAGAACCTGTTGGAATGGTTGAAAGAGCACTCTGCTCATCAGAGCACCCAGATGGTCAGCCAGCCGATGCTGGTGATCGACGATGAAGCCGACAATGCTTCGATCAACACGGCTTATGCCCGTGACGAGGTTACCCGGATCAACGGCCAGATCCGCGAGCTTCTTTCAATCTTCCACCGCAGTTGTTACGTTGGCTACACCGCGACGCCTTTTGCCAACATCTTCATCGATCCCGACACCGACGATGATGCGCTGCGTCAGGATCTGTTCCCACGCCATTTCATCATCGGCCTTGATGCGCCATCGAACTACTTTGGTGCGCAAAAAGTTTTTCTGGACGCCCGTGATCGCCATGTCCGCCTGATCGATGACAACCAGGATATTCTGCCAATCAAGCACAAGATCGACCAGTCGGTCGATATTCTGCCCGGCAGTCTGGTGCAGGCGGTGCGCGCATTCATCGTATCGCGGGCAATACGCAATTCCCGTGGCCAGCAGGCTGCCCACGCTTCCATGCTGATCAACGCCTCGCGTTTTACTGATGTGCAAGGACGTTTGCGGTCACAGGTCAACGACTTGGTCAGCCGTATCCGCGATGCCGTGGCAGTGGATGCTGGCAAGGGCCGAGCTGC
The DNA here is from genome assembly GCA_019428955.1 of Burkholderiaceae bacterium. Taxonomy (GTDB): domain Bacteria; phylum Pseudomonadota; class Gammaproteobacteria; order Burkholderiales; family Burkholderiaceae_E; genus JAGXFR01. The sequence continues at coordinate 8,704 of JAHYJF010000051.1, read as the reverse complement.
GCTGCACAACCCGGAGATTGCGGCGCTGCATGAAGTTTGGGAGCAGGAATACCGCGAAGACGCAGAATGGGCCGATGTGCAGGCGCGGCTGCACGAGGTTCTGGTCGCAGCCAAGGTGGTAGAGGTCAACGCTTCGAAGCGCTCTACGGCGCTGGACTACGATCACGCGGGTGAGCACGGCGTCACGATCATTGCGATCGGTGGGTTTTCCCTTTCACGCGGCCTTACCCTGGAGGGGCTGACAGTCAGCTACTTCCTGCGCAACTCGATCATGTACGATACCTTGATGCAAATGGGCCGCTGGTTCGGCTATCGGCCTGGCTATGAGGACCTGTGCCGCGTCTGGATCCCGGCGGATGGCGTGGGCTGGTATGCCCACATCCACGAGGCGATGGACGACCTGCAGTCCCAACTCAAGCGCATGGAGCTTGCCAAGGCCACGCCCGAGCAGTTCGGGCTGGCTGTGCGCAGCCATCCGGAATCGCTGATCGTTACAGCCCGGAACAAGATGGGGACCGGCAAGGAATTCCCGGTCAAGGTCGGTTTGGCGGAGAACCTGATCGAGACAACCCGTGTCGTTCTGAATGCGGAGCAGTTTCAGAAGAACATGAAAGCGGGCGAAAACTTGCTGGCGAATGCCATCAAGGCAAATCACGCCCTCGAACCGCGACCGAGAGGCCACCTGCTGCGCGAGCTCGACGTAGGACTAATCACGGATTTCTTGCGCGAATACCGCGCCGAACCAGGCGGGAAGCCTGTAAATCCTCTGACCGATCCCAAGTTAATTGGCGACTATATCGCGGCAAGGGCTGAAAACGAACTTTCGCATTGGGATGTTTTTGTTGCCAGCTCGACAAGGAAGGGCATGGCTTCACTGCCCTTTGCAGGGTTGGAGTTGGTTCCGTATGAACTTTCGGTCGATGAAGATCTTGCGCGCAAGGGTGTCCTTGCCTTCAGCGGCTCCAGCAGAAGAATTGGCTCGGCCGAAGACGAGAGCGAAGGTCTGACCGCAGAGCAGATAGCCGAAGCACGGGAGGCATTCCGCATCTCGCGTCCGGACCAGATTTTACCAAAGACAGTCAATCCAAGGATTTATCGCCAGGTTCGCGGTCGGAGACCACTGCTCATTCTGCGGCTCGTCAAACCAAAGCTCGATGCGCTTTCCGGCACACTTGATGGGCCGGATTGCGTTTTGACCTGGGGACTGTCTTTCCCTTCAAGTCAGATCGGGGGTGGCACGGTGGAATATATCGTCAACACCATCCGCATGCGTGAAATGTTCGGCGAAGAGGAAATCGAAGAGGAGGCACTCGGTGATACCGACTGATACGCCATGGTCTGGCCTCGAGGCCGGAAAGATCGACACAAGGCGGGTCGATGCCGCTGCTCGCTGGAACTGGTTCTGGGCAGTGATGCCCCGCGCCGACGTCAGCCTGTTGCTTCAATTGACCGATTTGCCGAAACCTGTCCCTGACTTGCCGAAACTCAAGAACCTCGAAATCAGATTCCAGACCTTGCCTGGTGGGCCGATCCTTTACATCCGCCTGAAGGATGGCGCCCAGATGGAGCTTTTCGAGACTCTTTGCCGCGACGTCATGGCTGCCGGGGAGCTTGCGGAAACCGAAGCTGAAGCGCTGGAGCGCGCCATCGGGCGCACCTTCCGTTGGCACTATCTGCTGCGGGGCGGCAAGTTGGAAGTCCTGTCAGAAGAGGCACAGAAGGGGCTGATTGGGGAAATCGAGGTTCTGAAACTTCTGATAGCCAATCTCGGCCCCAAACCCGCCCTGACCGCCTGGACTGGCCCTTCAGGAGCGCCGAAGGATTTCGAACTCAAGGCCGACTGCATCGAAGTGAAAGCGCGGCGCGGCGCGTCCCAGCCTTTCGTGAAAATCACAAACGAACACCAACTGGCAGATGTGCCAGATCGTCGCCTGTGGTTGGCAGTTCTGGCCGTTGACAAGGTACAGCAGCCCCATGGCAAGACGCTGACCGAACATGCGATAGAGGTAACTGACCTCCTTGAACGGACAGAGCCTTCGGCCATCATGGATTGGGATCTGCATCTTGCCGATGCTGGCTATGATATGCTGCACGACTATTCGGCCTGGCGCTGGATCGTTTCCGCCCCGGAATTTCACGCCATAGCAGAAGGGTTCCCGCGCATCTCGGCCCCAGTGCCGCTCGGCGTGTCTGCGGTTTCCTATGCCCTCGCACTATCTGCCTGCACCCCGTTTCGAACCGACTGGGGCGATGTGCAGGCAAAACTGATCGAAGAGGTGCAGGCGTGAGCGAACTTGAAGAGTATCATCAGAGCCTCATGGCCGACATCCGCCGCGAAGCAGACGCCAGCGGCATTTTCCCTGTCGAAGCGTTTTTCGACCGGATGACAGAGCGATTGACTGAAGCGGGCGAACTGGAAGTAGCTGATCGCGCATATTATCAGAGCGGCGAGGGCGGACAGAAACTTCGTATCGATGGCTATGCAGGCGATCCGCGCGACAGCGAAGGGGTCTTGGGCTTGATCATTTGCGATTTCACCGACAGTGAAGTTGTTCAGACCTTCGGCAAGGGCGATGTGCCCCCAATCCTCAATCCGTTGATCCGTTTTTTGAAGAAGGCAAAGACCGAAGAGTTTCGAGACGCACTCAACGAGGCGAATCCGGCCTTTCAGGTCTCCGACCTGATCATTGCGACATGGTCGCAGGTCACGAAGGTCAAGCTGATCCTGATTTCGAACCGCCAGTACATTGGCCGCGACGACACGGTGAAACTGGCGGAACTGGGCGATGTGCCGATCACCTGGTCTGTCTGGGATCTGGCCCGCTTTGAACGCTTTGACCGTTCCGGTCAGGCCCGCGAGGACATGGTCATCGACTTCGCCAAGGACTTTGGCGGCCCTCTGCCCGCACTCAAGGCTTCGCAGACTGGAGCTGCGCTGGAAAGCTACCTGCTGATTGTGCCAGGGGAGCAGTTGGCCGCAATCTATGACCGTTGGGGCGCCCGCCTGCTTGAGGCCAATGTGCGATCTTTCCTTCAGGCACGGGCAAAAACGAACAAGGGAATTCTAAAAACCATAAAGGACACACCCGAGCTCTTCTTCCCCTACAACAACGGGCTTTCAGCTACGGCCGACGAGGTATCCTGTGTGCGAACGGACGATGGTCTAGCGATCGCATCAATCAGCAACCTGCAGATCGTGAATGGCGCGCAGACGACTGGCTCGATTCACAGCGCTTTGAAATCGGCCAAAGACCAGCTGCCGGAGGTATTCGTGCAGGTGAAGTTGACTGTCGTATCCCCTGACAAGACCGAAGACATAGTGCCGAAGATTTCAGAATATGCCAACACACAGAACAAGGTAAACGCAGCCGATTTCTTCTCGAACCACCCATTCCACATCCGGATCGAGCAATTCTCACGAAATGTGATATTCACTGCCCGCGAAGGCGAACGCCATGACAGCAAATGGTTCTATGAGCGTTCACGTGGGCAGTTCATCAACGCGCGGCCGAAGGTAAAGGGCAAATCTCAGGCGAGCTTCGACATTGAATTCCCCAAGACACAGCTTTTCAGCAAGACCGACCTTGCGAAATTCGAATTCTCGGCCGCGGGTCAGCCCCATATCGTGTCGCGCGGCGCTCAGAAGAACTTTGCCGAATTCGCAAAAGATATTGGCGATGCCTGGGCGAAGAGCGACGCGAAGTACGACGAACTCTGGTTTCGACGCCTGATTTCCAAAGCTATCGTTTTCCGCTGGCTGGAGACCGAAGTTCCAAAGCAGCCCTGGTATGAAGGCGGCTACCGAGCAAACATCGTCACCTATTCCTTGGCCAAGGTGTTTCATGACGCCAACGGCGAAAAGCAGGTGCTCGACCTCGATGCCATTTGGCGGCGGCAATCCGTTCCAGAAGCGCTGCAGCGCGCACTGCTCCTTGCCGCAGCCGAAGCGCATGATGTCGTCACTCACCCTCCTGCTGGCGTGCGGAACATGTCGGAATGGGCAAAACAGCAGGCATGCTGGAACGGGATGAAAGGGCGCACGCTGAACTACGACGAGGACTTCGAAACCTGTCTGACGCTTGCAGAAACCGCTCGTACGGCAAAACGCGACGAAAAGGCCAAGAGGGCTTTGACCGAGGGCATCAACGCCCAATCCGAGGTTGTGACACTAGGGGCGGATTTCTGGAAAGAAGTCCTCACCTGGGGGCGTGAACGTAAACGCCTCACACCAAAGGACCAGCAGATCCTCGACGTCTGCGCATCGATGCCACGACGTCTTCCGTCCGACCTGCAATCACGCCACGCACTCGACGCCCTTGGTCGCATGCGAGATCAGGGATTCGGCGACGGTTGATCCTCGGACGGCCACGCCCCCACGGCATGGTTCCTCCCGGGCGCGATCCGTATACGGGGGGGCGCAGCGCGGCATTTCGCTAGCGACAGGCAGTTTCACCGGGGAATCCAGGCGGAATCCACCTGCCGGGTGATCTTGGAAAAAGCGACTCATTATCAAAGACTTGCGGAATCACGACCTTGGCGTGCTGGATTCTTTTGCGGAAGCCAGGGAATCCAGTTGTCGGAAGCCACCGCGCCGGAAGCCAGCCGACGGAAGCCACCCGCTGTGAAGCCATTGAATCCGCGTGTATTTTTCGTTTGACAAAGCTGCCCCCCTTGACCTACCCCTTGATCATCGAAGATTTGCGCCCGGAGGATAACCCTCGCGGGCGTTTCTCATTTCCCGACATCGCGGATCCCGATCCTGCCGCTGGCATCGCGCCACGCACATCGGCTTGCCCGCCCTGCCCCACATGGAAGCCACCCGATGGACCTTGTCTTCGCGCCCAGCGAGATCGAGACGTGGCCGATCGACCGGCTGCGCCCCTATGCCCGCAATGCCAAGGTCCACGGCAGCGACCAGGTTGCCAAGATCGCCGCCAGCATGGCGAAGTTCGGCTGGACCGTGCCCTGCATGGTGGCCGACGATGGTGAACTGATCGCCGGGCATGGCCGGGTGCTGGCGGCGGCAATGCTGGGGCTGACCGAGGTGCCGGTGATCCGGCTCGGCCATCTCGACGAGGCCGAGCGGCGGGCGTACCGGATCGCCGACAACAAGCTCACGGAGATGGGCGAATGGGACGAGACCGTGCTGCGCGACGAAATCGCGGGGCTGCTGGCAGAAGATTTCGACCTGTCGCTGCTCGGCATCACCGACGAGGATCTGGATGCCCTGCTGCGCGATCCGGATCAGGTCGAAGGTGGTGCTGTCGAGGGCGAGGATGACATTCCCGAGCCGCCGGTCACGCCGGTGTCTGTGGCGGGCGACCTCTGGCAGCTCGGGTCACACCGGCTGATCTGCGGTGACAGCACGTTTGCCGATGTGGTCGGGCGGCTGCTCGGCGATGTTCGCCCCCTGCTGATGGTGACAGACCCGCCCTACGGCGTGGAATATGACCCGTCCTGGCGCAATCAGGCAGGTGCCGCGAAGACCAAGCGCACTGGCAAGGTTCTGAACGACGACCGCGCCGACTGGCGCGAGGCTTGGGCGCTGTTCCCCGGCGACGTAGCCTATGTCTGGCATGGTGCGTTGCACTCATCGACCGTGGCCGAGAGCCTGGGGGCGGCAGGTTTCGCCGTCCGGTCGCAGATCATCTGGGCCAAGGACCGCCTCGTCCTCAGCCGCGGCGATTATCACTGGCAGCATGAACCCTGCTGGTATGCGGTGAAGAAAACCGGCAAGGGCCATTGGGCGGGCGACCGCAAGCAGACCACGCTTTGGCACATCTCCGGCAAGGATCAGGACGCCGCGACGGTGCACGGCACGCAAAAGCCGGTCGAATGCATGCGCCGTCCGATCCTGAACAATTCCAGCCCGGGTCAGGCGGTGTATGAGCCGTTCATGGGATCCGGCACCACGCTGATCGCGGCCGAAACCACTGGGCGGGTGTGCTTCGGGATAGAATTGAACCCGGCTTACGTCGATGTGGCCATCGAGCGCTGGCAGCAGTTCACCGGTGCCAATGCCGTGCTGGCCGACACCGGCGAGACGTTTGCCGACCTGAAAGCCAAGAGGCTTGCGGAATGAACGCACCCGTCATCCCGCAGCGGATCGAGTATTGGCCCCTCGCCCGCTTGAAACCCTACACCCGCAACGCCAAGACCCACGATGCCGATCAGATCGCGAAGATCGCCGCCAGCATGGCCGAGTTCGGTTGGACCGTCCCCTGCCTCGTCGCCGCCGACGGCGAGTTGATCGCTGGCCATGGCCGCATCCTGGCCGCCGCGCACCTCGGCCTGTCCGAGGCCCCGGTGATCGTGCTGGGCCATCTGACCGAAACGCAACGCCGGGCCTATCGCATCGCCGACAACAAGTTGACCGAGTTGGGCGGTTGGGACGAAGCCCTGCTGCTCGAGGAACTGCGCGGGCTGCTGGCCGAGGATTTCGACCTCGGGCTGATCGGGATCCCCGAGGATGAACTGGACGCCCTGCTGGCCGACGCCGACGACCGCCCGGCGATTTCGGATGATGCGGCCGATGCCATCCCCGATCCACCCGCCGAACCCATCACCAAGCCGGGCGACATCTGGGCGCTGGGCAAACATCGCCTCTGCTGCGGCGACGCGACCGATCCGGCCGCTGTCGCCAGGTTGATGCAGGGTGCAGAAGCCGCGCTGATGTTCACCTCGCCACCCTATGCCCAGCAGCGCGACTATGGCGCGGCCAAGGAAAAGGTCGGCGATTGGGATGCGCTGATGCAGGGCGTATTCGCTGCAGCCCCAGTCACAGCGGACGCTCAGCTGCTGGTCAACCTCGGCCTCGTGCACCGGAGCGGCGAATGGCAGCCCTATTGGGAGGAATGGGTCGAATGGATGCGCGCTTCTGGCTGGCGGCGGTTTGGCTGGTATGTCTGGGACCAGGGACCGGGTTTGCCCGGCGACTGGCAGGGCCGCCTGGCCCCGTCGCACGAGTTCATTTTCCACTTCAACCGCACACCCCGCAAACCGCACAAGACCGTGCCATCGAAGCACGCGGGCGAGGCCCTCGGCGGCGGTGGGCTGCGCGGGGCCGACGGCACCGTCCACGCCAAAACCGGCACCGGCAACGCGATCCAGAGCCACCGTATCCCGGACTCCGTGTTTCGCATCATGCGCCACAAAGACGGGTTGGGCGCGGCCGGATCGCACCCAGCCGTGTTCCCGGTGGCGCTGGTCGAGGCGGTGCTGACTGCCTTCTCGGATCCGGGCGACCTGATCTACGAGCCGTTCTGCGGCTCCGGCACCCAGATCGTCGCCGCCGAACGCGCCGGGCGGCGCTGCTTCGCGATGGAACTGGATCCCGTCTATTGCGACGTCGCCGTGCGGCGATGGGAACTGGCGACGGGGCGAAAGGCACAGTTGGAAAATCGCAACGAGACTACCATTGGCAAGGAGACAAAACAGCAATGATCATCAACACCCCGATCTGGCGAAACGCTGACCTCATTCGGATCATTCCGATCACGCGCGCGAACCTGAACCAGGCCATATCCCGCAACGACTTTCAGCCTGAAAACACACCCAAGCCCGGAAAGGCGCGCTGGTACAGCTGGAGAGACGTGGTATCGGTTGCTGCCGCACAGGACTTGCGCAAACTTGGCTTTGGTCCGTCGATCGCATTTAGGCTGGTGCAAAACCACCTGTCACCATTTCTGCGGGCTAGCATAGACGCGCCGGACGATTGCGCAGGAGTGCTTTGGCTTATCCGTCCGAGTGACGACCATCTCAACATTGAGACCCCGTGTGAGTTCCTGCGCCACACCGAATACGAGGCACCCCTTGTCACGCCAAACGAGAGCGCCTGCATCATCGTGAATATCGGTCGCATTGCAGCACGCGTTCGCAATGACCTGCAGGCGACCGAGACTGCCAAGGTCATCCGTAAGGAATTTCAGATCACAGGACCGGTGATGTGACCCAATCGCGCGGCATGTCGCTGATCGAAGCCGTCACCAATGTGGCGGTGGGCTATGTGCTCGCTGTCGCGACGCAGATCATTGTGTTTCCGTGGTTCGGCCTGCGCCCCAGCATTGGCGAGAGCTTGGCGCTGGGCGGGGTCTTTGTCGGCATATCGCTCCTGCGCAGCTACGCGCTGCGTAGGCTGTTCGAGCGCTGGCGCCGGGTATGAAAGGATCACTGGCGCGTCGGGCCAGCGGCTTGTACTCTCTGTGCATGTCCGAAGGCTGGAAACATATCGAAATCAACGATCATGGGACCATCGTCGTTCTGCGTCCGATTTCGGACGAGGGGCGGGAATGGTTCGCGGAGAATGTTGGCGAGCCGGAAGCGGGCGGGATTTACACCTGCGAACCTCGTATGGCGCAGGACATTCTGCAGGCTGCGGCGCGCGATCTTCTGTCTTGGCAATGAACGACCGCCGCGCGGTCGGCGCGGCGGCGGTCAGCAGTCCATAATCTATCAGGCGGGCAGCTTGTAGATCGTCCCTCTGCCCTCAACTTTATCGGAAGTTACGGGCAAGCCCAGTTTCTTCTTGAGTCCGCCCGAGATCAGGCCACGCACGCTGTGAGCCAACCAATCCGTCGCCTCGGTGATCTCTGCGATGGACGCACCCTCGGGTCGCTGAAGGAGCGCGATGATCTGGGCCTGCTTCGTACCCATGCGGATGGCCACAGGCTTGGGGGCCTCGGTCACGGCGGGTTCCGCATCTGGT
>JAHYJF010000050.1 GCA_019428955.1 Burkholderiaceae bacterium | reverse complement strand
CGGCGCTCGGTGGCCACCGACCCGAACGCCGTTCCACCAGGCTCGATGCTGTTCCTGGCAACCACCCTGCCGGGATCGCGAGACGGACCAGCAACGCCATTGGCGCGCGTCGTGGTCAATCAGGACACGGGGGCAGCAATCGTCGGGCAGGTGCGCGCCGACCTGTTCACCGGCACCGGTAGCGCCGCCGGCGAGCTGGCCGGACGGATGCGCCAGCGTGGCCAGCTATGGCTGTTGTGGCCCGCGAACTCGATTCCGCCTAATTGGCGGAATGCTCATTGAGCATCTTCTCGAACTGGGCCGGCGGGAGGTAACCAGCGAGCCGGCGGCCATCGGCAAAGAAGATGGTCGGGGTGGCAGTGACGTTGAGCTTGCCGCCGAGCGCGCGGATCTTCTCGAGCGGGTTGTTGCAGGTGCCGCTGTTGCCCGGGATTTTGCCGGTCAGCATCATCTCGTTCCAGGCGCGCCCCTTGTCGGCAGCGCACAGGGCCTTGCGGCTTTTCAGGTCGGAATCATTGCCGAGGATCGAGTAGACGAAGGTGTAGATCGTGACGTTGTCGAGCTTGACCAGGTCGGCGCGCAACTTGCGGCAGTAACTGCAATTGGGATCCTCGAAGATCGCAAGGTGGCGCTTGCCGTTACCGGCCACCTGCTTGAGGGCGAGATCCATGGGGAGAGCATTGAAGTCGACTGCCAGCACCTCATCGAGCCGCTCGCGGGTAAGGTTGCGATTGCTCTTCATGTCGATGAGTTCACCCTGGAGCAGGATGAACTGTGCCTTCTCGTCGACGTACAAGATATCCTTGCCGACCCGTACTTCGACCAGGTTCGGCATCGGGGTGCGGCGCACCTCGTCGATGGGCACGTTGCCGCGCGCCCAGGTCTCGACGGCGGCGCGCACGGCGGCCGCCACTTCGGGGGTCACTTCCTCGGTCCGGGCAGTGGCCGCCACGGTGCCAGGCGCGCGTTGCTGGGCGTCAACCGACGTCAGGCCAAGAGCCAGCGCAAGCCCGAACCCGAGCAGCGCCAGACGGCCCCATGGAGCCACGGGCGCCCGGCCCAGTCGCTGGCAATCGCTATCCTGGTATTGCATCGTTACTCCCGAAAAGTTCCCTTCAGCCGATCGCGCGTGCGATCAGCATTCGTTTGAGCACCGGCGCATGCTCGAGCACGCGCCAGCCGAGTTCGCGCGTCGCAATGAACGCACCGGAGAGGCTCCCCAGGGCATCTGGGGTCGCCGGATCAAAGAGCTGCTGCAGGGCTCCGGTCGTGGTGCCCATGGCGGCGATCGGCAGGGCCCGGGCACGCTGGTAGCGCAGCAGGCGCAAGCGCCGGCCCGGATCATCGCCATCGGGCGCGCCTGCGCGCTTCAGTGCCGCCACCAGGTCGGTGATATCGCCGAGACCAAGATTCAAGCCCTGGCCCGCGAGCGGATGGACCAGGTGCCCGGCATCGCCCACCAGCGCCAGCCGCGGGCCCAGCAGGGTGGCGGCAATGCGCCGGCGCAGCGGGAACCCAAGTACCGGACCAAGCGGGGTCATGGTACCCAACGCGGCACCGCAGGCCGCCTGAACACGCCGGGCAAACTCCTCGGGAGTGGCCCGGGCGAGCTCCTCGGCAAGCGCGGTCGGCGCGGACCAGACCACACTGCAGCGCCCCAGGCCGGCGCCCGATCCGGCGGGCGGCAACGGCAGCAACGCGAGAATCCCGTGGTCGCCAAACCACTGGTAGGCGCAGTCGCGATGGGAGTGCTCAGTGGCAAGGTGCGCGACCAGCGCCCTCTGCGGATAGACCTGCTCCTCGAAGCCGATTCCGGCCATCGTTCGCAACGGTGAGTCGGCGCCGTCGGCAGCAACCACCAGACGGGCCTGCAGCCGCACGCCCGAACCAAGCCCCAATGCCGCGCTGCAGAAATCAGTGACCAGGTCGACGCTGGTGACCTCCGCTACGAGCTGCGTGACGCTGCCGGCGTCGCGTACCACCTCCTCGAGCGCCTGCGCGATGTTGTCCTGCTCGATGATCGAGGCGAGCGCCTCGATTCCGGTCTCATAGGCGCCGAAGTGCAATTCGCTCGCCGAATACACCCGCATGTCGTACACCGGTGCGACCCTTGAGTGGTCGAGCCGCTGCCAGGCGCCGAGCGCCTCGAGCAGCGCGCGCGAAGCTGGCGAAACGGCGTAGACGCGCTCGTCCCAGGCCGGGTCGCTGCCGCGCGCCGGCGGCGCCGGTTCGCGCCGCACCAGCGTCACGCGATGGCCGGCGAGCGCCAGCCCCGCCGCAGCGGCGAGCCCGACCACGCCGGAGCCGACCACGGCGACGTCGCAATGCTGGGCCTGGGCGCGGTTGGTCATGGCAGCATTATAGAGGCGGGCCGGGCGCCCTTAGAGCCAGAATCCAGGCGGACGGCGGCTATGCTTGCTATAATCGCCACCCTCACGGGGTGCAATGCGCCGTGACTGCAGGACGAGGCCAAGTAGCTCAGTTGGTAGAGCAGAGGACTGAAAATCCTTGTGTCGGTGGTTCAATTCCGCCCTTGGCCACCAAATTCAAAAGCCCGAACCCGTTTCGGGCTTTTTCGCGTCTGCTCGCAGCGCCAGTCCAGGCGGGCCGTCGCGGGTTTGCCTCGTGAGCGGCGCCCCCGCATTTCCGCGCTTTTGGCCCTCCCTGGCCTCTCTGTTCTCCGTTCTTATCTGGTGGTTTCGCGAGCGTGCGCGAGGCCGCTTCCAGTATTGGTGCGGGTTTGGGGGTGGTCGGTTGTGGTTGGCAACTGCTAGGTAGGGGCGTTCGGGGGCAAACATTGTTCGATACAGGTCTCGAAGGCCTGCCACACACCACTCCCACACAGCCGCAGCCGAGCGGGAGATGTATTCCTATTCTGTTGAAAAAGTCGGCCCGACAAAATATTGGCGAATTTCAGGGTTGCTTATCCCCTTCCGAGACTCGCAATCGTCGATCCTGAGGCGATCTGCGATGTCGATTTTCCATCGGCCGAAAATGCCCCCCCGAGAAATCGACTTCTTCAACACAATATTCCGATACCCGCCGCTAAGCCAATTCACACAACTCGGCCATTGCTGCCGGCGGAGCATTGATGTTGCAAAGGCCGGTATTGGTATCGCCACCGGCCATAGTTGTGAAAATCATCCCAATGGCCGCTTCCAACTCTTGCGACCGCGGGCTATCGATTGCAGTCAGGAAACAGACTTTCGACATCTGAACTCAGCTGCCGGCGTAGCCGGTCGACTGGAGTGAGTCGATGGACTCCTGAATTCAATATTAGTCACCTATATGAATCCAGATTTTTGTACGGAATCTGGTTTTCCTCGAGAAATGCACCAAGCTGATCAGCTGCAGCATCTCCAAATCGCTTTTCCGGGGTACTTAGCAAATTTGCTTTTGTCCCTAGCGCATCGCCAACTTCGGCAGATCGGAGTAGTTAATAGTCCAAAACCATTCATACTCGCGGCAACCATAAACAGTCTCAACCCCATCTCCGATATCCTGCCCTTCAATCAGAAAATCTCCTTTGTTGGAGTAGCTTGCACCAAGGTATGAATCGACCCCGGCATAGGGCAACGCAGCAACCCGGGATCGCTGATGCACCAACGGCATTCCCCACTGGACATGCCCAAATCCGGCGGTGCGGACACCGAAACAAGAATTTCTGTCGGCAATTTCCGTAGGCAACTTGCCAATCAATAGCACCCCGGTATACTATACTGAACGTTCGTTAAGTTTATTGTTGGGGCCTATCCATGGGCAATCAGATGATTAAAGGCACCCCCAAAAGGAAAACGCGGGAAGAGATTCTTGAGCTATCGGCGCCTCTATTTGCCCAGCACGGCTATTACGGCGTTTCGATGCGCGATGTCGCTGCCGTCGTCGGCCTCACCCAAGCGGCGCTTTACTACCATTTCTCCGACAAGGATCAGCTCTACCTGGATGCGGTGGCATACCAATTCCGGGAAAGAGAACTGACGCTGAAAGATCTGCTGGCCGGCAACGGTGTCCCATGGGAGAGGCTTGAACGCTTTGTTGCCGGTCTTGCCCGGATGATGGCCACGGATAAGGACTTTCTGCGGCTGATTCAGTGGGTACTCCTTGACACCGACGAGACGCGTCAGAATACCTTGGCTAAATATGTTTTCAGGGATCTATTCGTTGCTGTCCATGATCTCGCCAGCGAGCTGGACCCGCATCAGGATGCTCACCTACTTGCGATGTCGATCTTAGGCTTGGTGATCTTCCATTTCCAGACCGGTGCAACCCGTAAGTTCATGCCAGGACATCGGCCACATCAGCACAGACCAGAGGTATTGGCACGCCACGTATGCGAACTGCTGAAACGGAGTCTAGCCGCAGTCGATGGGGAGGCAGGCTGACGAACAGGTTCCTGGAGGAGATCAAATCGATGCCTGTACACGCCGATTTATTCGCACACTCACTTTGAAAAGGAGCAGCGACCATGGCAAAAGCTAAATCCACTACTGTAAAGAATGGGACGCCGGAATCCGTTGCGGAGAAGAATCCGCCCGTCACCGCGGAGGAACGCTATCGAATGATCGCGGAGGCCGCTTATTTTCGAGCGGGAAAGCGCGGCTTTCTGGGCGGTGACGTGGCAGAGGACTGGCTGCAGGCCGAGGTCGAGATCGACCGGATGCTCAAGGATCAGGGACGTCTTCCCTCGATGATGCCAGAGGAAATCGAGCAACGAGTGCAAGGTACCCTTGCCACCGATCCGTCAACGATCGCCGCCCAAGTGCGCGCGATCACGCTCGATTCGCTCACGCGCGGCAGCCTCGACACCGACGCACTCAAACGCGTGGCGGCGGCCGTGGTCAAAGGCGCCCGCGAAGGCGCCGCTCCGCTCGGGGAACGTGGCGGACAAGCGCTGAAAGAGGCTATGCGCGGTCTGGACGAAGCGCTGGCCGGGGCAGCGGAGGCCGCCCAGTTAGCCATTCAGGAAGCCGCCGGGCGCACAGACGAGTTCTCCCGGCAGGGGCTGAAGCTGGCGGCGGACGATCTCGTCACGCTCCAGACGCTGTTCATCGAAACACTGCAGGACGCCGCGCGCAATACCCAGGGCGTCGTCCAGGCCACCCTCTCTGAGCTTGCCGAACATACCCGCACCAGTGGCTCGGCAGTCGGACAACGTACCAAGATCGCGCTCGATCAATTGGCCCAAGCCATTACGGTAAGCGCTCACGATCAGGCCAAAAAGGGGACGGAAGTCCTGCGCCATGAAGCTGCGCTGCTAGCCGGTTTGGCCGCCGGCCTGCTCCAGGGCATCTCTGCCCGCCTGGAATCGAAAGATACTGACAAGGATATTTGATGCTGTGGCAAGCGATCAGCGCCGTCCGCGACCTGGGACGCCTGCATGACATCGCCTCTGTCCTGATCCGTTATGGCTTCGGTGATCTGGTGCGGCGGATCGGCATGGCCGGCGCGCTGGAGCGTGCCGGCCGCGCCCTGCACTGGCACGAACCGGAGGAGCTGGCGCGGCTGGAACCGCCGGCCCGCGTGCGCCGTGCGCTGGAGGAGATGGGGCCGAGCTTCGTCAAGCTGGGTCAGATCCTCGCCACCCGCGTCGATCTGTTCTCAGCAGAATGGATCGCCGAGTTCAGCAAGCTGCAGGATATGGCGCCCGCCCTCGCTTTCGCCGAGCTGTTGCCGCAGCTGACAGAGGACCTCGGCGAGCCGCCCGAGGCGGTCTTTCCGCGCCTGGAACCGGAGGCGCTGGCGGCGGCCTCGCTGGCGCAGGTGCACCGCGCCTGGCTTCCGGACGGCACGGCGGTCATCCTTAAGGTGCGGCGCCCCGGCATCCGGCCGATCGTCGAGGCCGACCTGCGCCTACTGTCCCGCCTCGCCGAGATCTTCGAGGCGGAAGCGCCAGAGCTGGGCCGTTACCGGCCGCGGGAGGTGGTGCGCCAGTTCACCCTGTCGCTGCGCCGCGAGCTGGATTTTTCCGCCGAGGGCCGCAGCGCCGAGCGCATCGCCGCCAACTTCGCCGCACACCCCGAGATCATCGTGCCCTGCATCCACTGGCCGTGGACCTGCGAGCGGCTCAATGTCCAAGACTACATCGAGGGAATTCACGGTCGCGATCTCTACGCCGTGGAAAGCGCTGGCCTGGATCGCAAACAGCTGGCCAGACGGGGCGCCCAGGCCGTGCTCAAGATGATCCTGGAAGACGGTTTCTTCCACGCCGACCCGCATCCTGGCAACGTAATCTACGTGCCGGACAACCGCATCGCCTTCATCGATTTCGGCATGGTGGGGCGCCTGTCCGAGGAGCGCCGCTATCAGCTGGCTGTGCTGCTGCACGGGCTCGTCAGCCACGATGCGGAAAAGGTGGCCGAAGTACTGCTGGACTGGAGCGGCGGTGCCCAGATCGACAGCGAGACCCTGCAGCCCGAAATCGACGCCTTCGTCGACCAGTATCACGGCGTGCCGCTCAAGAACCTCGATCTCGGCGCCATGCTGTCTGACCTGGTCGCTATTCTGCGTGAGCATGGCCTCGTCCTGCCGCCCGACCTGGCGCTGCTAATCAAGGCCTTCATCACACTGGAGGGGCTGGGACGTCAGCTCGATCCCGATTTCGAGATGGTGGGCGAGGCCACCCCGTTTCTCGAACAGGTATTGCTCGCCCACGCCGCGCCCGGTGCCGTTGTTCAGCGCGGCTGGCGCACCCTGAGCAGCGCGCTCGCCCTCATCGCCGGGCTGCCGCAAGATCTGCGCCGGCTCCTGCAATCCGCGCGACGCGGCAAGCTCCAGGTGCAAGTCGAGGTCCTTCCCCTCAAGCATTTCGGCGACCAGCTCGACCGCGCCGCCAGTCGGCTAACCGTCGGCATCATCATAGCCGCGCTTATCGTCGGCTCGTCCATCATCATGACCGTGCCCGGCGGCCCCACTTGGCTGGGCTTACCCTTCTTGGGCCTACTGGGCTTCGTTGCCACCGTCATTGGCGGCATCTGGGTGCTGTTCTCCATCTGGCGTGGCGGCAAAGGTTAGAGATGGCGAAACCCGCCCTCGAAACCGTTTCGAAGCCACCCGCGCGCAAGGTCTGCCTGACCTTGGGCAGCGGTTCGGCGCGGGGGCTGGCGCACATCGGCGTGTTACGCGCCATCAAGGAGGCCGGCATCGAAATCGACGTGATCGCCGGCACCGGCATGGGGGCCTTGATCGGGGCTATCTTCGCTGCGGGCAAGCTGGATGGTCTGGCGGCGAGATTTCTCGATGTCGACTGGAAAGACATCGTTCCCCTGCTCGACCCGGCATTCCCCTGGTCGGGGCTGATCGACGGCCAGAAGATCGCTGACTTCGTGCGCGCCCATGTGCTGGCCGCGAGCATCAAGGATCTGCCGATCCCCTTCCGTGCTGTGGCTACCTGCATCATGAGCGGCGAGGAGGTGGCGTGCGGGGCCGGCGACCTGATCGAGGCGGTGCGCGCCAGCATCTCAGTACCCGGCATCTTCACTCCGCTACGCAGCAACGGCCGCATCCTCGTCGACGACGGTCTGATTGATCCGGTGCCGGTGAGCGTAGTGCGCGCCATGGTCGCCGACCTGGTTATCGCCGTCGACCTCAACCACGACATCGTGGCGAGCCGGGTATCCCACCCCGATTCGCGCGTAAAGGGAAAACCCTAGCTCTCAAGAAACAGGATCGCCAAAATGAAAAAACCCTTCCCTTCAACCTGGCTCGCAGCGGGCCTGCTCCTGCTGATCGTGCTGGCGGCCGCGGCCTGGTGGCTGTGGCTGCGCACTCCGCCTTTGCCGGAGGGGTTAGTCCAGGCCAACGGCCGTATCGAGGGCGACAATTTCATCGTTGCCGGCAAGGGGCCGGGCAAGGTGGCCGAACTACTGGCTCGCGAGGGCGACAGCGTCGAGCGCGGCCAGGTGCTGGCGCGGCTGGACGATGCCCAGGTGCGCGCCAAGGTCGACCAGGCACGCCATGCGGCGGCAGCGCTGCAAGCCCAGGTGCAGGCGGCCACCACCGCCCTGGAAGTTGCGCGCAAGGACCTGCCGCTCGCCATCCAGACCGCCGAGGCCAACCTCGCCCACGCCCGCGCACAATGGGCTTCGGCTCGTTTCAGCGCCGAGCAGGCGGCACGCGACGCCGAGCGCTTCCGCCGCCTGGCCGAAACGGGCACGGTGGACCGCCGCCGTTACGAGCAGATGGCGCTGGCGAGCGAAGTCGCGGCCAACCAGGCGCGCTCGGCGGAAGAAGCGGTGCGGGTGGCGGAGCGGCAGCTCGCCCAGGCCCGCCTGGGCGACGAGCGGCTGGGCGCCAAGGCGGACGAGGTGAGGGCTCTGGCCGCCCAGCTCGACCAGGCGCGGGCGGGACTGGCGGAGGCCGAGAGCGTGCGCGCCGATCTCACCATCGCCGCGCCGGCCTCCGGCATCGTCACCCAGCGCCTGGTGAACGCCGGTGAAGTCGTGGCGGCGGGGTCGCCGCTGTTCGACATCGTCGATCTCGACCGGCTCTATCTCCAGGTCTACGTGCCGGGGCAGGCGATCGGAAAGGTGCGCCTGGGCTTGCCGGCACGCGTCTTTACCGACGCGTTCCCCGACGATCCGTTACCGGCGACAGTGCGCTACATCGCTTCCCAGGCCCAGTTCACGCCCAAGGAGGTGCAGACCCCGGACGAGCGCGTGAAGCTGGTCTACGAGGTGCGGCTCTACCTGGATGCCAACCCGCAGCATCGCGCCACGCCGGGCCTGCCCGCCGACGCGGTGATCCGCTGGCAACAGGATGCACCATGGGCCAGGCCGCGGTGGTGAATGACGATGCACCCATCGTGGTGCAATTGAGCGACTTCGGCAAACGCTACCGCAAGCACGCGGCCGTGACCGGCGTCAGCCTCGCCATCCGCCGCGGCGAGATCTACGGCCTGATCGGCCCCGACGGCGCGGGCAAGAGCAGCCTGATGAAAGCCGTTGCCGGCGTGCTCGCTTTCGAGGGCGGCCGCGTCGAGGTGTTCGGCCAGGTCATCGACTCCGAGGCGGCCGCCGAAAATGTCAAGGGCCGCCTCGGCTTCATGCCGCAGGGGCTGGGGCTCAACCTCTACCCGGAACTGTCGGTGGAGGAGAACATCGATTTCTTCGCCGAATTGCGCGAGGTGCCGAAGGCGATGCTCGCGGCGCGCAAGGCCAGGCTCCTGGCCATGACGCGCCTGGACAAGTTCCGCGGCCGGCCGATGAAGCAGCTCTCCGGCGGCATGAAGCAGAAGCTGGGCCTGGTATGCACCCTGATCCACGAGCCGGAGCTCATTATCCTCGACGAGCCGACCACCGGCGTCGATCCGGTCTCGCGCCGCGATTTCTGGGCCATCCTCACCCAGCTTTTGCGCGAGCGCGGCGTCACCGCGCTGGTGTCCACCGCCTATCTCGACGAGGCCGAGCGCTTCGCCCGCCTGGCGCTGCTGCACGACGGCCGCATGCTGGCGGAAGGCACGCCGGAAGCAATTCTCAACCAGACGCCGGGCAGCTTGGTCGAACTCGCCGCCGCCCCGCAGATGGTGGCGCTCGCCCGCCTCAGGGCGCACTTTGCCAACGCGGAAGCGGTGGGCGGACGGATTCGCGTCTTCGCCCCGGACGGGCAAGCACAGGCGGCCCTGGCCGAAGTCCGCGCCCTGCTCGACGGTCTGGCCGTCGAGCAGGCGACAGCCTCGGCCCCGAGCCTGGAAGATGCCTTCTTCGCCCTGTTGCAGCGCCAGCAGGGGGAGGATGAGGAAGTACCGATGATGGCCGGGCTCAAGGACGACCCGCCGCCGGGCGACGGCGTGGCCATCGAGGCACGGGGACTGGTGCGCGATTTCGACCACTTCCGCGCCGTCGATCATGTCAGCTTCACTGTGCGGCAGGGGGAGATCTTCGGCCTGCTGGGCGCCAACGGGGCGGGCAAGACCACCGTGATCAAGATGCTCACCGGCATCCTGCCGCCCAGCGGCGGCGCGGGCGCGGTGGCCGGGGCTGACATGCGCCGTGCCGGGCAGGCGATCAAGGAACGCATCGGCTATGTGTCGCAGGCGTTTTCGCTCTACCAGGACATGACGGTGCGCGAGAACCTGCGCCTGTTCGCCCGCATCTACGGCGTGCCGCGCCAACGGCTCGACGCGCGCAGCGGCCGCGTGGTCGACCTGGCCGGGCTTGGCAGCGTCTGCGGCGAGATCGTCGCCCGCCTGCCGATGGGCATCCGCCAGCGTCTGGCGCTCGCCTGCGCCCTGGTGCACGGGCCGCGCGTGCTGTTCCTCGACGAGCCGACCTCCGGCGTGGACCCCATCGGACGGCGCCGCTTCTGGGAGATTCTGGTGCACCTGGCGCGCGTCGAGCAGGTGGCGATCCTGCTCACCACCCACTACATGAGCGAGGCCGAGCACTGCGACCACCTGGTGCTGATGCACGCCGGACAGGTCATCGCCGACGATACGCCGAATGCCTTGAAGGACGCGCTGGCGCGTGAGGCGGGGCAGGTACTGGACATCGCCGCCGAGCCGGTGCTGCCTGCCCTGGAAGCGCTGGAACAGGCCGGCTTCGCCGATGCCGCGCTGTTCGGCCGCCGCATCCATGTGCTGGCGCAGGACGTTGGGGCGGCTGCACCGCGCATCCACACCCTGCTCGAAGAGAAAGGCGTGGTGGCGCATGAAATCGCGGCGCGCACACCGACCCTTGAGGACGTGTTCGTCCACCGCATCCTCGAGCGCGAGCGCGCGGAGGCGGGACGATGAACCTGCGCCGTATCCTCGCCGTGAGCTACAAGGAATGGCGCGAGATCGTGCGCGACCGGCTGTTCCTGACCCTGGCCTTCGTCGTGCCCACCGCCCTGATGCTGATCTTCGGTTTCGGCCTGACGCTGGACGTGGAGCACATCCCCTTTGCCGTGGTCGATCACGACAAGAGCGCCGCCAGCCGCGACTACCTCCACCGCTATATCGACTCGCGCTATTTCGACTACCGCGGGGATCTCGCGAGCGAGCGCGAGATCGGCCCGCTGCTCGCCGACAGCCGGGTGCGGCTGGCCATCGTCATCCCGCCGCGCTTCGGCGAGCGCCTTGCGCAGGGGCGCGCCGTGGCAGTGCAGACCCTGATCGACGGCACCTTCCCGTTCCGCACTTCGAGCAGCAAGGGCTATGTGGTGGCCATCAACGCCGCCTACAACGGCGAACTGCTGGCGCACTACATCTCCGCCCGCCTGGGCGTGCCGCCGGCCACTGCCCAGGCCATGGCGCAGCCGGTCAAGGTAGAGATGCGCTACATGTTCAACCAGGAGATCCGCAGCACCTGGTCGATCGCCTCGGTGCTGGTGATGTTCGTGCTGATGGTCACCCCGCCGTTCCTGACCGCGCTGGGTGTGGTGCGCGAGAAGGAGAACGGCTCGATCTATAACATCTACGCCTCGACGGTGACGCGCGGCGAGTTCATCATCGGCAAGCTCGCACCCTATGTCGGCATCTCCCTCCTCAATTTTCTCATCCTGTGGCTGCTCGCGACGCACCTTTTCGGCGCGCCGTTCAAGGGCGATCCGCTGTTCTTCGCCCTCGCTTCGATCATTTTCGTCACCTGCACCACCGGCATTGGCCTTCTGGTGTCGCTGCTCGTGCGCACCCAGGTGGCGGCGATGATGCTCACCGTGGTTGTCACCATCGTCCCCGCGGTGCTCTATTCGGGGCTGCTGGTTCCCATCGCCTCGATGGACGCGATGGGTCAGTTCGAGGCGCACCTGTTCCCCGCCATGTACTACGCCGACATCGTGCTCGGCAGCTTCCTCAAGGGCGTTGGGCTCGACGTGCTGTGGGGCAAGGCGCTGGCGCTGGCGCTCTACGCCGCCGTGCTGTGGACGGCGAGCTTCCTGCTCTTCCACAAGAGGCCCAAGGCATGATTTCCGATGATCGCCTGCGCAGCCGGCTCGGCCTCTGGCTGTGGCGTTTCTGGGCGATGATGCTGAAGGAGTTGATCCAGTTCGGCCGCGACGGCCTCCTGGTCTTCGCCATTGCCTACCTGTTCCTGTTCGATACCTACATGGCGGGCAATGTCGGCATGAACCTGAAGAATGCCGTGGTGGTGGTGCATGACGCCGACCACAGCGCCGCCTCGCGCGAGCTGATCTACCGTTTCCAGCCGCCCTACTTCAAGCAGGGCGGCGAGGTGGCGGACAGCCGCTCGGGGCAGCGCCTGCTCGACACCGGCGGGGCGCTGTTGGTGCTCGACATTCCGCCCCACTTCGAACACGACCTGCTGACCGGCAGGCCGGTAGCCGTGCAGGTGCAGGTGGACGCCGCCAACACCGTGCTCGGCTTTCTTGCCGCCAGCTACAGCGCCCAGATCATCGGCCAATATGGGTTCGATCAGGCACTCGCGCGGGTGGGCGTGAGCGCCAGCGCCCTGGACAACGTGCCCATGATCCGCAGCGAACATCGCGTCTGGTACAACCCGAACCAGAAGGATGCCTGGTTCATGCCGCTCTCCGAACTGCTGGTGGTCATCACCATCATGTCCATCATGCTGCCGGCGGCAGCCGCGGTGCGCGAGAAGGAGCGCGGCACCATCGAGCAGCTCCTGGTCACGCCACTCTCCGCCCTGCAGATCCTGCTTCCCAAGGTCGTCGCCATGACCCTGGTGATCCTGCTCGGCACGGCGGCGAGCCTGCTATTCGTCCTGCACGGCGCGTTCGACTTTCCCATGAAGGGTAGCCTCGCGCTCTTCTTTACCGTCACCGCGCTCTACACCTTCACCACGGCGGGGCTGGGCCTCTACATCGCCACCATCGCACGCAATCTCGCCCAGGCGGCGCTGCTCGCCATCCTCGTGCTGATGCCGATGATCTTCCTCTCCGGCGCCTGGACCCCGCCCGAAGCCATGCCATCGGGACTGCGCGAAGCCATGTTCCTCTCGCCCCTGTATTACTTCATCGAGATGGGCTACGGCATCCTGCTCAAGGGCGCGGGACTGGACATCCTGTGGGATTCACTGCTGGGCCTGGCGCTGCTCGGCATGACGATCTTCGGGCTGGGCGTGTGGCGGTTCAAGCGTCAGTTTAGATAGCGGGCCAATAGTGTCCCAACGTTTGTCAGAGGAGAACGAGTTGTCGAGGCTCGGAATCCGCGTCTGAATCGGTTGGAGCTTGCGTAAGTAGTTGATTTATAGGGGTGGTCTCGAACATGCTCAGGCTCAGGATTTGTAGGATTTCGTAGAGGCTATAGGGCAGATGCAAGCGTTCTTGATGATGGCGATGAGCACGTAAGTGCAGACCGCGATCCAGATTTGCGTCTTCACGGCGCTCTCGCGGCCTTGGCGCGACGAAACGGAGCCCACGGATAGACCGACAAGCACAGGTCGATGGTGGTGGCGTCGAACGCGTAGACGGTGGCGTCCAGATCGACGCCCAAGGGCTCGTTGGCGTAGAGCGGGCGTGCCATGCCAATCAAGTGCTGCGCAAAGTCTGCGTAGATCTGCCAGGGTCGCGTGGTATTGGCATTGGCATTGGCCAGCGTGTTGCGAGAAATCCTCTGGCAGCGAAAGCCCATGTGGTAGAGCCGCTTGTCCTGTGCACGCAGGTTGACCTCGATGTCGCGCAAGGATACCCGGTACGTCAACTGGGCAAAGGACATCGCGAAGAACTGGTCCAGGCAAGAAAAATCCTGAACCTTGGGTTCGCCCCGATGCGCGGCCACACAACGGCGGAACGTGCTCAGGGGCAGGTACCCCAATTTGCGAAAACACGAGCTTGCCTTGGTGCATGACAGTCCTTCGCGTAACAACGCAAAAGACCACAAGTCTGCCGCTCGACGTTCAAATCGAGACCAGACACAAGCAATGAAAGCGGTAAGCAAGTCATTAACTTACGACGCCCTGATGTAAAAACGTTGGGACACTACTGGCGCCGTGTGATAGCCATCTCCGATGGCTCACCAAGCCAGGCCATCGGAGTAATGCCCCGGTCGGCACTCGAATTCAGATACGCGACCGTCGCAAAGCGGTAGCCCCCTTCACGCACGATGACGCGACACATGTCCTGCAGCAAGGCGCCAGTTCGTCGCTCGCTCGTTGTACCGCTTGATTGCCGGCATAGAGAACGCTCAATCCGCGCTTAGCCCGTGCCGCACTTTGCGCGCGCCTGGCGATCGCGAGCGCGGCCTGGTCGATTGCCAGCGCCAGTTGCCCGATCTCGTCCCTGGTTTGCTTGAGCCCGCTGCGGGCATGCAGGTTGCCCTCCGAGAAGAGCCTCGCTGCCTCGGCCAATTTCTCCATGGGCTGGACCGCAAGTCGATTAACACCCCTGATCACAGCCCCCATCACCGCCAGCAGGAGCCCGATAGCGGCGGCAAACTTGATCACGGTGTCTTGTCGCACATCGGCCAGGACGCTGTCGATCGGCATACTCTCCAAGAGGTATATCGGGCCCGAGACTGTCTTGAGCAGAGTCGCGTGGGCGACGAATCGCGTTTCCCCTGTTGGGTCGTTGCTCTCGAAGGTGCCGGCCGCTTGAGCGTCGCGTATCTTCTGGAACATCTCTGACTGTCCGGGGTTTCGTCCGATCCACTGCTCATCGGCCGGAAGACTGACGGCGACATCCCCATTAAAGTCCAGCACCGCGAGCCGAGTCCCTTCCGGAGGATGTCTCGCCGCGAGTTCACGACCGAGCCATTTCAGGTCGAGGATCAGGATCAGCACGCCGGTAACGCTGCCGTTGTCATTCCGCATCGCCTTCGCGAACGCGATCGAAGGTCGGTTCATCACGCGTGCGAAAAGCACGTCACTGACCACCATCTCGGTACGCTTCAGTGCTACTGAGCAGCAACTCCTTGGCGCTTGCGATCCCGTGTGCTCACGGTCGACAACAAAATCCCAAGTGAGCGCTCCGGCGGTGATCACCGTCGCCGTCGCCATCAGAAGAACGAGGCGCGCACGCAGGGAGATTCGCATTGATCAGTCCTATTCGTCTTGCGTCAGGGTTTATCGATTTGTCGCCGCCCCCTGGCCTATACTGGCCGTCCCGACGCGATCCCCGAGGCGCAGGCGAGAGATGAAGTTCGAGATGTCCCCCAATTCGCTGTTTGCGATCCTGCTGCGCTCATCGTGGTGGATCGGCTTCGCGATCAGCGCCGGCCTTGTGGCGATCGCGAAGGCCTTCCTTCCGGCCGAGTACTTCGTCTTCGGCGCCCTCGGGTCGGCCCCGTTCTTCGTGATCGGATGCATCACCGCCTGGCGGCAGCTGCGAGCGCCGAGCGCGAAGAGCGTCGCCGCAACGCTGTCAGCCATCCGCGAGATGCCCTGGAGCACGTTCTCGGGAGCGATCGAGGAAGCATTCCGACGCGACGGCCATGACGTCACCCGGCATGCCGGGCCAGCGGCCGATTTCAAACTCACGAAGAACGGCCGCGTGACGCTGGTGAACTGCAAGCGCTGGAAGGCGGTGCGAACCGGCATGGAGCCGCTGCGCGAACTGATCAAGGCGCGCGACGCGTGCGACGCCGACGACTGCATCTACGTGGCGATCGGGGAGGTCACGGACAACGCGCGGAAATTCGCTGCCGGCAACAGGGTGCGCATCATGCAGGGCGCCGAACTGGCCGGCTTGATGCCCCGGGTAAGCCGTCGTTAGGCACGCAAGTCGCGCGCCGCGCCGGCGGCGGCGTCACACGCAACGTGCGCCGTCGACCTCGATGCAGACTCCCGAGATGAACGCGGCCTCGTCGCTGACCAGGTAGAGCACGGCGTTGCCGACATCGAGCGCCGTTGAAAAGCGGCCCAGCGGAATGGTCGCGCGAAACCTGGCGAGCCGCTCCTCGGTGAGATCGCCACCGGCAAACGCGGTGCTCAGTCGCGTCAACGGGTTCATCACCGGGTTGATGCAGTTGACCCGGATATTGTCCGCGCCGAGTTCCGCCGCGAGCGACTTCGAGGTCGTGATGACCGCCCCCTTGGAACCGTTGTACCAGGTCAGGCCCGGGCGCGGCCTCACCCCGGCGGTC
>JAHYJF010000049.1 GCA_019428955.1 Burkholderiaceae bacterium | reverse complement strand
GGTCAGGCAAAACCCGCAACTGGCAACCTGTTGGCCCCGTCTGGCTCAACCCAGAAACCGAAATCTGCGCCCCTGAAATCAGAGACGCTGCATGAAAACAGCGGACAACTTGTTTGACAAACACCGCTGACCTCTCGGTGAGCGACCCCGAACCCGCAGGAGCCGTCCGTGACCAACTGGCTTTTTCTGCCCTGCTCGACCCGCACGAACTCCAACAGCCTTGCCCTTGCGCGTGTCGCCGCCGGGCATGTGCCCCAAGGCGCGCGGGCGCGCTGGTTCGACCTCGCCACGCCGCCCTTGCCACGCTTCGCCGATCTGCGCGGCTGCGGTGGACATGTAGCGCCTGAGGGGCGGCTGGCCGAGCTTGCCGCCGCGACACTGGGTGCTGATGAGCTTGTTATGGTCTCGCCGATCTACTGGTATGGCCTCGCCGGGCCAGTGCCACGGCCCTGGCCCGGTGCTGGCCGATGCCGCGGCACTGGCCCGCGCGCAAACCTTTTTCGCCACCCCCGAAGAGTGACCCGCTTGACGCGCGGCGCGCGCTGGCATACCTCGGGCCCGTCGCGGGTGTAGCTCAATGGCAGAGCAGAAGCTTCCCAAGCTTACGACGAGGGTTCGATTCCCTTCACCCGCTCCAGCCCTTTCCTCGCGTCGCCCGTTGCGCTATCAGGGCGCAACATTGAGGGAGAGCACCATGAGCACCATCACCCGGATCGAATGCGGCAAGCGCATGAGCGAAGCGGTCATTCACAACGGCACCATTTATCTTTCAGGTCAGGTCGGCACCCCCGGCGATGGCGTCACCGACCAGACCCGCACCATTCTGGCCAATATCGACCGGCTGCTGGCGGCGGCCGGGTCCGACAAGACGCGCATCCTCAGCACCCAGATCTGGCTGGCCGACATCGCAGATTTCGCGGCAATGAATGCGGTCTGGGATGCCTGGGTGCCCGCAGGCAACTGCCCGGCGCGCGCCACCGGCGAATCAAAACTCGCGGCCCCCGGCTACAAGGTCGAAATCATCATGGTTGCCGCTCAGGCCTGATCGCGGCGCAACCTGCGGGCGCTGGGCTGTGGGCGGTTCAGCCCGCCGCCGCAGCGGCCAGCGCGCCGATACGCGCGACCATGGCGCGCAGGCCGTTTGAGCGTTGCGCCGAAAGGTGATCGGCCAGCCCCAGCCGCGCCAGTTCGGCGCCGGCATCAACCCGCGCCACCTCGGCCACGGTCAGCCCGCCGTAAAGCGCGTGCAAGAGCGCGATCAGCCCGCGCACGATCAGCGCATCGCTCTCGCCCTCAAAATCAAAGCGCGCGCCCGGCCCCTGCCCGTCGATGCGCGGCAAAAGCCAGACCTGGCTGGCGCAACCTTCCACCTTGATCGCGGGCACGCGCAACGCGGGGTCAAGCGGCGCCATCGCACGGCCAAGCTCGATCAGGTGGCGGTAGCGCTCTTCCCAGTCGTCCAGAAAGGCAAAGGTTTCGGCGATCTCTTCAAAGGCGGCGCTTGCCATCGGTCTCTCCCGCTCGTGCCCCCCACCTAGCGCCGACCCGCGCCAAGGTCCAGTAGCGGCCTTTTCAAACGCCCCGCTTTCAGCTACCCAAAGGCGGGGGCCGCGCGCATGCGCCCCGCCTGATGCCGGGGGACCAGATGAAATCGCCACTCGTCGCCATTCTGACGCTTTCGCTGGTGCTCGCCGGGTGTGGCGGCTTCGGCAGCAGCCGGCTCAATCCGCTGAACTGGTTCGGCAAGTCGCGAGCCGATGTGGCCACGCTGGCGCCCGAGGGCGGCTACGGCGTTTCGGCCAGCGACCGGCGGGTGCTGGTCGATCAGGTCACAAGCCTTGAAATTCGCCGCACGCCCGAAGGCGCGATCATTTCGGCCGCAGGGCTGCCGCGCACCCAAGGCTGGTGGGATGCCGAGCTGGTAGCCGAGAACAATGGCCTGCCGGTGGGCGGCACGATGACCTACCGCTTTGTGGTGGGCGAGCCGGTGCCGGGAACGGCGGTGGCCAGCCGCGTGCTGACCCCGCAATCGCGCGAGGTTACGGCGGGCGCGTTCCTTTCCAACATCGCGTTGCAGGATGTGCGCCGGATCGTGGTGACGGGCGCGGGCAACTCGATGTCGGTCAGCCGCTGAGGCGGCGCGCGGCGTTTCAGACCGCGACCACCCGCACCGAATTGCCGCGCGCCGACAGCGCGATTTCGCCGCGCGCAAGGCGCAGCGCGTCTTCGCCGAACACCTCGCGGCGCCAGCCCTGCATCGCGGGGCCATCGGTGCGCCCGGCGGCAATCGCATCAAGCTCGGAAGATGAGGCGATCAGCTTGGGCGCCACCCCCGCGGCTTCGGACTTGGCCTTCAGGAGCACGCGCAAGAGGTCGGCGAGCGCGGTCGAGACCTGCACCTGTTCGCGCCCATCCTCAAGCCTCGGGAAATCTTCGGGCTTGGCTTCCATGCCAGCTTTGACCGCCGCGAGGATGCCCTCGGCAATCTCGCCGCGCCGCGCGTCGCGCAGCAGCAGCCGCGAGGCGCCAAGCTCTTCCAGATTGGTCGGCTTGGTCGAGGCCAGCTCGATCAGCGCGTCATCCTTGTAGACGCGGCTGCGAGGGATGTTGCGCGCCTGTGCATAGGTTTCGCGGAACTGCGCCAGCTCACGCACGATCGCCATGAACCGCCCCGAGGTGGTGCGGGTTTTCACACGCATCCAGGCTTCGTGCGGGCGGGTGATGTAGGTTTCGGGGTTGAGCAAGATTGCCTCTTCCTCTTCCACCCATGCCTCGCGCCCGGTCTTTTTCAACTCTTGCGAGAGAAACTCGTAGACCACGCGCAGATGCGTGACATCGGCCAGCGCATAGACCAGTTGCGCCTCGGAAAGCGGGCGGCGCGACCAGTCGGTGAAGCGCGAGGTTTTATCAAGCCCTTGCCGCGCGATCTTTTTTACCAGCGTCTCGTAGCCCACCTGCTCGCCAAAACCGCAGACCATGGCGGCAATCTGGGTGTCGAACAGCGGCTTGGGGAACACCCCGGCCTCGACAAAGAAGATCTCGAGATCCTGGCGCGCGGCGTGAAACACCTTGACCGTGGCTTCGTGGCGAAAGAGGTCATACATCGGCTCAAGCGAAATGCCTTCGGCCAAGGGATCGACCAGCACCCCCTGCCCGTCCTTTCCGGGCAGCGCCATCTGCACGAGGCAGAGCTTTGACCAGTAGGTGCGCTCGCGCAGAAACTCGGTATCGACGGTGACATAGGGCGCAGCCTTCGCCGCTTCGCAAAAGCGCGCCAGCGCTTCGGTGGTGGTGATGCAGGGCATTTTTCGCTTTCGTGCTGCGGGGTCATCCCGCGTTCTCAGCCCCCTTTAGGCGCGCGAAAGGCAAAAGAAAACCCTGACCGATTTCTTCATCGCCAAAATACCCCCGCCGGAGGCGAAGCGCCGCAGCCACCGCAGCACCGCAAGGATCAGAGCAGAACCGGGCGCCGGTCGCCGGCCGCAAAGCGCGCCAGCACGGCGGGGTAAAGCCGGTGTTCGGCTTCCAATACGCGCGCGGCCAGCGTGGCCTCGGTATCGCCCGGCAGTACCGGCACCCGCGCCTGCCCCAATATAGGCCCGGCATCCAGCTCGGGCGTGACCTCATGCACGGTGCAGCCCGCTTGCGGATCGCCCGCCGCAAGGGCGCGGGCGTGGGTGTGCAGGCCGGGGTACTTGGGCAAAAGCGACGGGTGGATGTTGAGCATCCGGCCGCGGAACCTTTCCACGAAAGCCGGGGTCAACACCCGCATGAAGCCCGCAAGGCAAAGGATGTCGGGCGCGGCGGCCAGGATCGGGCGCAGCAGTTCCGCCTCAAAGGCCGCGCGGTCGCCCTTGAACGCGCGGTGGTCAACCGATGCGGTCGCAATGCCGCGTTCGGCGGCGCGTGCAAGACCTGCCGCAGCCGGATCGTTGGAGACCACCAGCACCGGCCGCGCCGGATGCGCGCCCTGCATGCTCTCAAGCAGGCAGAGCATGTTCGAGCCGCTGCCCGAAATCAGTATGGCAACCCGCTTCACAAAAGCTGGCCCCTGTAGGCAACCCCCTGCCCCGGCACGACGCGGCCAAGATCAACCACGGTTTCGCCCGCAGCTTCCAGCACCGCGCGAATGGCGCTGGCGCGCGCTGGCGCCACCACGACGATCATGCCAATGCCGCAGTTGAAGGTTTTCAGCAATTCCGGCTCGCTCATGCCTGCGGTCTCGGCCAGCCATCGGAACACCGGCGGCAGCGCCCATGCCCCGAGGTCG
Organism: Burkholderiaceae bacterium; assembly: GCA_019428955.1. Lineage (GTDB taxonomy): Bacteria > Pseudomonadota > Gammaproteobacteria > Burkholderiales > Burkholderiaceae_E > JAGXFR01. The sequence goes on along the minus strand of JAHYJF010000049.1, from coordinate 11,708 downwards.
ATCTCAATGCCCAGCCCTTCGGGCAGCACGCGCGGCGGGTTCTCGGTCAGCCCGCCGCCGGTGATATGCGCCAGCGCCCGTACGCCGCCCGCGCGGATGGCAGCTAGCGCCGGGCGCACATAAAGCCGGGTTGGCGCCAGCAGCGCCGCGCCCAATGTGCCGGGGCCGAAAGGCGCAGGCGCGCCCCAGCCAAGGCCCGAAAGCTCAACGACTTTTCGCACGAAACTGTAGCCGTTGGAATGCACCCCCGATGCCGTGAGGCCAAGCACAATGTCGCCGTCGGCCACCCCCGCCGGCAGCGCGCTGCCACGTTCCATCGCGCCCACAGCAAAGCCTGCAAGGTCGAAATCGGCACCGTGATACATGCCGGGCATTTCCGCCGTTTCGCCGCCCACAAGCGCGCACCCGCTTTCGGCGCAGCCCTGCGCGATGCCCTCGATGATCGCGGTTGCCTGTGGCAGATCGAGCTTGCCGGTGGCAAAATAATCAAGGAAGAACAACGGTTCGGCGCCCTGGCAGACAAGGTCGTTCACGCACATCGCCACCAGGTCGATGCCGATCGTGCCGACGTGGCCGGTGTCGATTGCGATGCGCAGCTTGGTGCCGACACCATCGGTTGCCGCCACCAGTATCGGGTCGGTGTAGCCTGCTGCCTTGAGATCAAAAAGCGCGCCAAAGCCACCAAGCCCACCCATCGTGCCGCTGCGCAGTGTGCGCTTTGCGGCGGGCTTGATACGCTCGACCAGCGCATTGCCCGCATCGATGTCGACCCCCGCATCGGCATAGGTCAAACCGCGTTTCGTCATCATCGCCTCCCGGCCCTGCATCGCACGCGCCCCCGATACCCGATTGCGCGGGCCCAAACAACGGCCCGCGGCGCAAAACCCCGACGATTTCGCCCTGCGCCCCGGCGTGCAACTCCAGGCCTTTTGCTTGACGCACCCGGCGGGTCTGCTATCCAACCCCTACCCGCGCCGCATCGGCGGCCCCGGCGGGCCTGTAGCTCAATGGTCAGAGCAGGGCGCTCATAACGCCTTGGTTGGGGGTTCGAGTCCCTCCGGGCCTACCATCCATCCCATATTTTCCTTATTTTACTGCGTTCTATCGAATAAGTGTCCCATCTCGAAAACCCCTCTGGGACACCTTGTGCGGAAAAACCCATTTTCGGGGGGTGCTGGAGGGGGAGTTTGGGGGTGGTTTTGTTGCTTTACGCGCGTGATCGCGGGAGGGCGGCAACGTGTCCGTTCACGGCCCATACCGGCCTCTCGCACCAGATGAGGCGAAGGTCCGAAGGCAGGCATTTTCAATCCTTTATCAAGAAGTGCAAGGAGCTTCGGACCCCTTTCAGGAGGGCCGGCTCAGAAGCTGAGCTTCCAACTGGCTTGGACCTTGTTCGCTCGGCGCGACATGCGTTTCGCGTAAGTGCCAAACACAATTTCTCTGTCGCTGAATGGCAACCCTCAACCAGATGAAAGCGGCGCTGCAACGGTTTCGTTTGACCTCGCTGGCAATAACCATTTATGTCTGTCATCGTGTGAGGGGGAGGCGTAACAACCTTGGCTGCGCAGCGGCCTTTGTAAGTAATCAGCGTATGCTGGGCTCTTGAGCCAGCTTCGTTAGAAGCTCCAAGCCATGAACTAATCCTCTCACACACTTGACCTTTTTTGGAGGTGCACTTTGGGCGACGATCTTAAAAAGCTTCGCGATCGCATCTGGATCACCTCTAGATGTCACATGAACGCTGAGCGCAGGAACCGGTTTCTTGAAATTTATTTTCATCTTTTACTTGCGTTTTACGCAATCGCCGGAATTGGGAATAGTATACTTGGTAACTCCACCGGATTGGAGGTAAACGGATCGATCCTGCTATATATTTCCATACTAACACTCTCAATAAGTTTGATTATATTTGGTTTCAAGTTTGGGGAAATGGCCGCTCAGCACCGAACATGCTACTTGACGCTTCAGAGAATATTGGACCCGAGTTTCAGCGGGGACCTGAACGAAAAGTATATATCTACAATAGAGAACTTGCCGAACCACCAAGAGATCGACTTCATGCGACTTGCAATACAGGATCCGTTTTCGCGTCAACAATCTCTAACGAATTCCGATGGGGTGCCATATACGTTCACTCGACTGCAGTTGGTCTCCTACATTATTCGGAGGATAACCACTTTGCTATTTTTATTACTCTTAACTGCACCTGCCTGGCTCGTTACTGCCTGGAACACTCGTGACCTAATTCAATGAGCACGCAGCCTTCAAGATTGATTTTCGCCAATAACTTCTCTGACGCGGCGATCAGGGAAGTTGTTGAAAATCACCTTTCGCGACGTACTGCGCGTGGGGTAGATGGTGTGGCTTATGATGTGTTTTCCAGAGAGATTGATCAGAATGTCGCGTTGATCGAGGCGAAATCACAAGCCGGATCATATCGTTTCTCTCCTTATCGAGAAAAGCTCATCCTGAAGGGCGCTGATAGTCCGCCCAGGAAGGTCTCTATCCCAACGATTCGAGATAGAGTTACGCTGCGATGCCTTAACAACTTTCTCTGTCAAGTCTTCCCAGAATGCAGGCCGCCGCATGCGCATCCTGTTGTGACTAAGGCGATCAAGACCTTTCGGAATGCATCAAACAGTGACAGCTTTATAAAGCTCGATGTAAAGGGATTCTACGATCATATCGATCACAAAATTCTGTTTCAGCAACTCCGAAAAAAAATAAAGCACAGGCCCGCAATTGAACTGATTGTCGCCGCCGTAACAACGCCAACTGGTGCCCGAGTGCGTGACAACAAGAAGAACATTATGGGCGTACCGCAAGGCCTAAGCATCTCAAACATTCTTGCTTCGATATACATGCTTGACGTGGATTTGGAGTACGAATCCAGGCTGGACATTGAGTACCATAGGTACGTTGATGATATTCTCTTGCGCACCGTTGGCAGAGAAGCATCGCTCATCGCAGAAACGCTATCCAAGAGGCTAAGAAAGACTAGAAAGCTCTCAACGCACCCTATGGGGTCTGGGAAGTCAGCAATTTTTCCAGTTGGCGAAACAGTCTCCTACCTTGGGTACAGCTTCAACCAAGATATTGTAACTGTGCGCGAATCAAGTATCAAGAAGATGATGACCAGCTTAATGCGCATCATTTCTGGGATAAATGATGGTAACGTCGCAAAATCTATATGGAGACTCAATCTTCGCATATCCGGTTGTCGCATCCAGGGTGGGAATGTTGGCTGGCTATTCTATTTCTCTCAGATCACTGACCATCAAGTGCTCTTTCGACTAGATAAACAAATTGAATCGCGACTTGCGAAAGTAAATCGCCCCGAGCTTTACGGAAGATGTAAGAACTTCATTAAGGCTCATCGCGAAATTAGGACTGACTTCAGGGGCACATCATACGTTTTTGATTTTGACACTTTCTCGAGGGCGCAGATGCTTGAGGCGATCCATCTGATTAGGCCTGATACAAGTGGCAAGTTGGATCGGAAGAAAGACGATGAAATTCGAGCAATCTTTTTTCGAACGATGTACCGTGAGGCCCGGGAAATGGAGCGAGACACGTTAGGGTCATTCTCCTGACGACCATCAAGCATCGCGCCGACCATGTGCCTACGCTTGCTCTAAACGTTGCGCTTTGCAAAGACCGCCTCCTGCGCATCGCTGCAGTTCGTGTTGCGTGCAACGAACGACAGCTCCCCGCCCAATGCAACTTCACACATCGCGCTACCTGCCTTCGCGCGCTAACAAGACCTGCTGCAGGATGCCGTCGCTTTCCGAAAACGCACCCGCTGCGATTAGCCAGTTGACGAACTCGACCACGTCGATCCGTCGCTCTGCACCTTCCACCTTCGCCACGAATGACTGCGGCACGCCAAGTTTGCTGGCGAGTGCCATCTGGGTCAGGCCAGCGGCCAGCCGCACGCGCTTGAGTTCCTCGACCAGTGCTTTGTGCTGAGGAGTGCGAAGCGTCTTCACCGCGTAAGCCCGAACCATGTTGCCTACGCGCTCGATAATCCCGTTGCGGGATTATCCCATTTCGGCATATTGTGCCGTGGCGTAGGCATGACGGGCGAGGATTTCGGCGTGGCGACCATTCATAACTTCGGGCACTACTGGTCTGTCAACGGCGGAGTAAAAACCGGCCACAGGGCGGCGTAAAAACCGGCCACTTTGGGTTTGGGCATGACCCGCGCCACGAGGCGGCGGCCAGTCAGCCGCGCTCCCCAGATAGCTGGCGGTTGACTGGCCGCCTTGGGCCTAAAGGGCCAAGCCAGCGCGGGTCGGCTCAGGCGGTTTCGGTGGATTTTCGGGCGCAGCTTTGCGCCAGGCGATAGCTCTCGCCGTTCATCTCAAGGATGTTGACGTGGTGCGTGAGCCGGTCGAGCAGTGCGCCGGTAAGCCGCTCGGTTCCGAAGGTCTCGGTCCATTCATCGAACGGCAGGTTGCTGGTGATCAGGGTGGCACCGCGTTCGTAGCGCTGCGAGATCATCTCGAACAGCAGTTCGGCGCCGGTTTTGGAGAGGGGCACGAAGCCCAACTCGTCGATGATGAGCAGCTTGACTGCAGCCATCTGTTTCTGGACGCGAAGCAAGCGGCGTTCGTCGCGGGCCTCCATCAGTTCGTTGACCAGCGCGGCGGCGGTGGTGAAGCTGACCGACATGCCCTTCTGGCAGGCCGCCAGCCCCAGGCCCAAAGCGACGTGTGTCTTGCCGGTCCCGCTTGGGCCGAGGGCGATCACGTTCTCTCGCCGTTCGATCCATTCGCAGCGCGCCAGTTCCAGCACCTGCATCTTGTTGAGCTTGGGGATCGCCTTGAAGTCGAAGCTGTCGAGGCTCTTGGTGGCCGGGAACTTCGCGGCCTTGATGCGTCGCTCGACCATCCTTCGTTCGCGGTCGATCAGTTCCAGTTCGATCAGACGGGACAGAAACTGGACATGGTCCAGCCCTTCGGCGGCGCATTGGCGGGCAACTTTCTCATATTCCCGCAGGAAGGTCGGCAGCTTCAGCGTCTTGAGATGATGGGCAAGCAGGATCTTCGGGGGCTCGGTCATTCCGCCGCCTCCGTCATCAGCGCCATGTAGCTGGCGGCCGAGGTCGCCTCCACGTTCGCGCGCGGCAGATAGGGATAGCTTGTCAGGTCGAGCTTCGGCGGTCGACGCTCAATGCGACAGAGCAGCAGGTGCTTGACCACATCAAAGCCCACCGCACGCAAACGCAGGGCATCCTTGATCGCTCCGTGCAGGTCATTGAGGCCAAAGGTCTCGAGCAAGCGTCCGAGCCTGCACATACTCGCGCCGTCCCATCTTCAACATGCGCGCCTCCATCAGGCGGCGCAGGGTTGCGAACTCGGGCGGCAGGTCCCATTCAGCCAGGGGCGCTGCCTGATCCAAGGCATTGATCTTGCGCTCAATCAGGGGAAGGTAGTGGACCGGATCGAAGACAGCGTCTTCGCGCGCGTAGCAGCGTGGATGCCGGGCGATCACTTCGCCACGGCAGCCGATCACGACCTGGTCGACATATCCGCGGATCCAGACATCATGGTGGCCATAGGCGACAGGGACCGAGTAGTCGTTGGTGTCGTAGCGCACGAGCGACTGCGAACTGACCTTGCCGTTGGCTTGGTCACAGGCCTCGAACGGCGCCCCGGGCAGTGGCTTCATCGCGGCCAGATCGCGCTGCAGCCGTTCGCCGATCGTTTCCTTGTGGCCACGAAGGATGTCGTTCTGGCGTTTGCGGCACTGGGCCTCCAGGTCCGCGTTGAATTCCTCCCAGCGGGCAAAACGCGGAATCGGCACCATGTAGTTCCGCCGGGTAAAGCCAACAATCCCCTCGACGCTGCCTTTGTCGTTGCCTTTGCCCGGTCGCCCGTAGCGGTCCCGGAGCAGATAATGCGACTGAAGGGCGCTGAACAGCGATGCGCGCTTGCGCGTCCCGTCGGCCAGGATCTTCGAGACCAGGCAGCGATCATTGTCATAGAGCACCGACTGCGGCACCCCGCCGAAGAACGCGAAAGCGTGGACATGCCCGTCCATCCAGGCCTCCGCCGTCGCCGCAGGACAAGCCCGCACGAAACAGGCATCGCTGTGCGGCAGATCAAGGACAAAGAAATGGGCCTTCTGCTCGACCCCGCCGATGATGACGGTTGCTTCACCGAAATCCGCCTGGGCCTGTCCCGGCGGATGGGCCAGCGGCACAAACATCTCCTGGCCCCGCCGTTCGCGCTCCCGAACGTAGTCCTTGATGATCGTGTAGCCGCCGGTGAAACCATGCTCCTCGCGCAGCCGATCAAACACCCGCTTGGCGGTATGGCGCTGCTTGCGGTGCACATCCTTGTCGCCGTCTAGCCAGGCGTCGATGATCTCGGTGAAGCCATCCAGCTTCGGCCGTTTGATCGGCCTCTGTCGCCGGTAGCCGGGTGGCACCGAGAACGCCATGGCCTTGTCGACAGTGTCGCGCGAAATGTTGAAATGGCGCGCCGCAGCGCGCTTGCTCATGCCGTCGGCACAGGCCAGACGAACCTTCAGATAAAGTTCCACGGTGTAGATCTCCAAGCCCTCCATGCTGATGCACGAAGAGCAAAGTGGCCGGTTTTTACGCCGCCCGAAGCAGGATTATCCCGCCGCTACCGTGGCAGAGTTTTGCACCGTCGTTCTCATCTCGGTCGACTTCGTTCTCGGCACGGCTGGCACCAACGTGCAGGGCAAGGTGCGCGAGGTGCTGCGGTCGATGGAGGACAACCTCTTGGGCGAAAGCATGACCGACGTGCATGCCCTCGTCAGCCGGGAATTCTTCGACAAGCTGATCGCGCATCCCAAGACCGAGGAGGCCTACAAGTTCTACGCCGCCACCGGCGCGCAACCGTTGCGCCAGGACATGCGCCGCAACTTCCCCTTCGCAGGCATCCTGTTCGAGGAATATGACGGCGCGGCCACCCTGTCAGGCGGGGGTGCAGAGCGGTTCGTGCCCGCGAGCGAGGGCATCGCCTTCCCCATGGGCACCATGGACACGTTCACCACCTATGGCGGCCCGGCCAACCTGCTGGAGGCCGTGAACACGAAGGGCCTGCCGCTCTATGCCCGCCAGCATCTCGACGAAAAGGGGCGCTGGATCGACCTGATGACGGAAGCCTCGATCCTGCCGGTGAACAAGCGGCCGCGCATCGCGATCCGCCTGCACACCTCGAACTGACGGACGGCGAAAAACATCATGACTGTCTTTGCCGCCGCCATGGACCGCATCTACGCCAACCCGTCCATGGCGGCGGCCGCTGTCTGGATTTCCGCCACAACGTCCGAGGAACGCCCGATCCGCGTCATCCGCCGCGCCGCGGATCAGATCACAGACTTCGGCGCTGGGCGGTTTGTCAGCGACACCATGATGGTGGACGTCCGCGTGTCCGACCTGCCCGATCCTCGCACGGGCGATCTGATCGTGATCGGCGCAGACAGCTTCACCATTCAGGGAGAGCCAATCCGTGACCGCGAACGCCTGATCTGGTCGCTGGACCTGCGCCCATCATGAGGTTGAAAGTTACGTTCGATCCAGACCTTGTCGCTCTGATGCAGGCCGAGATCGCCGCCGGTGAAAAGGCAGTGTCCGCCGCCATGCGCGAAGCGGGCACCTCCCTGAAATCCGCCTGGCGCAGCCAGATCACCGGCGCGGGGCTGGGCACAAGGCTGGGCAACAGCATCCGTCTGGCCAGCTTCCCCAAATCCGGCGACAGCCTGAACGCGGCCGCGCTGGTCTGGTCCAAGGCCCCGGTGATCATCGGCGCGCATGATACCGGTCCGCTGATCAGATCAAGGAATGGGTTCTGGCTTGCGATACCCACTCCGGCGGCCGGGAAAAGCGCAAAAGGCGGCCGCATCACCCCCGGTGAATGGGAACGCCGCACGGGGCTGCGTCTGCGGTTTGTCTTTCGCCGCCGCGGGCCGAGCTTGCTGGTGGCAGAAGGGCGATTGAACACCAAGGGTCGGGCCGTGGCGTCCAGATCGAAGACCGGGCGCGGGCTGACGACTGTGCCGATCTTCCTGCTGGTGCCACAGGTCAAGCTGCGCAAGCGGCTGGATCTGGCGCGGGATGCAGAACGCGCGGTGGACGGCCTGCCGCGGCGCATCGTGGCGGGGTGGCGTACATTTGGGCCATGAATTACCCGCCTTGTCCCTCAATGTCAGTTCCGAAATGTCTCTGGCCTTTACTCAGGACGGAAGGCGACGAATACGTCTCCATTCAAAAGCAGCTTTCGTCTAGGCAAGGACTCGAAGAATGCAAGCATGGCCTCGCGCGCCCGTACGCTGTGCTCCTTGTAGTGCCTGCAATAAACTTGCGACTTGAAACCCTTGCCGACGCCGTATTCTTCCATGATTTCTTCATGAAACGGCCCAAGATCACCGCGCACGCCCCAACTCTCCCAAAGGCCGTTTGCAGCATCTGCTGCAACGATCAGGCGCCGTTCCACTTCCACCTTGTCCAGATCGGAATAAATAAAATATTCTATTGCCATCAGAGTTCTCCAATCGTCCCGTCAGGACGCACGATCAAGACATCGCCCAGACCTTCAATAGGCCAATCCGCAAATTGCCTGCGAAGAGCTTCCTCGCTTGTACCGCTATCTTGCAGATCAATCACGACATTCGGAGCCTGACCCGTTTCCACTTTCTCTTTAACTCGATCCCATATGTTTCGGACGTTGCCTGTCGAAGGCGCGAGGTGATCGTAAACTTGGCCATTGATCAAATAATCAGGGCGTTTTGGTCCTGCCACAGAGGGGTTCTGCACGACGTCGTAGCCGTTCTCCGCCAGAATTCCAGCTGACTCGTTCTCTCGGCGGATGCTGCGTTGTGTTGCCTCGTCGTCGTTGCGATTGATTGGGGTTGGTTCACCGGGGCGTGCTTCGACAATGTTCGGACCTGCCTCATCCGGGATCGGCGTGGAGATGATGTTGCCGGTAGGATCTTCGACGGGGGGCGATCCAGTGTGGTTCGGGAGGCCAAGCACCTCGGCCGGGTAGGTTTCCAGCCACTGGTCGATGTGTTCGGGCGTGAACCCAGGAAGTTCTCCCAGCCGCCGTTCGCCATCGGTAAGTTCCGGGAATACCTCGACCCATCCTTGGGCAATGGTGCCGTCCTGAGGCCGCAACCGACCTTCGGAGAATGCGGTGTAAGCCTGCTGCACGAAATCCCCGAGGGCCAATTGTGCCGCGCGGTCCCCTTCAACGACACGCAGGATAGTGCCGGGGTTGAGCATCTCGAAAAGTGCCGCCGCCTGTCCAGCGATTTGCGCGGCCTCGACAGTCTTGGGCAGTTTCGATCCGAGGCCGGAAATTACGGCCTCCTGCACCAACTCGTGCGCCATGGCGGCCAGCAGCCCTTCGGCTGTGCCGACATTGACGCCTAGGATCTCGGCAGCGCGTTGAAGCCGACGTTCGGTGGCAAGGCGCGTGAATTCCTGCAAGGCATCGCTTGCTGCCAGAGCGGCCAAAGCAGCAGCTCCAAGCGGTGTGATCGCGACAGCACGCAGACCGAGGCGACGCAAAATCGCGTCCATCGGTCCTTCGATCGCTGGCGAAAACTCGGCCAGGACGACATCGCTTGGCGAACCCGGCACGACTGGCTCCGCGAAACACCGGCAGTTAAATGCCTGTCCCGGATGACCGCCCGCAGGAGGTAGGTCCCAGCGGAACACCTGATCGTCGAAATCTGCATGGCTGTCGCGAACCTTGGCGTCGTCCTGCGACCGCCAGATGTAACGCTCGATGCCAAGGTCTTGCTGCCGAAGCTGGTTGATCAGGCCCGCAAAAGCGCGAAGCAGACGCACTTCCATGGCATTTAGCAGGGGGCGAAGGCGCTGCGGATGGGTCTCGTATTCCTCGAAGATGGCCGTTAAGCGCGCATCCCACTGGCGAAGCGCCTCTTCCTTCGCATCCGAAACGTCACGCAGATCGGCTTCGGTCACCCATGGCACGGTGTCCAGGGGCGTCAGGGCATTGAGCAGCATCCGGGTGTTGTCGGCGATGACGCTATCAAGTTTGTTGGAAAATCCGGCCCGCAAGTCGGCATAGCCGGGGAAAAGTGACTTGATCGATATGGCTGCGCGATAGCCATACACCGTGCCGTTCTGCTTGGTGACCACATATTGACCGTCGCCGCCATGGCGAAGGAAGTCCCGTAGATTGTGCTGCATGGAACCTCCCGCTGACCCTCGGGAATTGATGTAATCGCAATCGGTTAATGAGCGTTCACCCGACCGTTCGCTGCGTCCGATACAGCAGCGCCTGAAATTTCTGTAGAGCTTGCATCATGCCCACCACCCGCGAAACCGTCCTCGCCGCGCTGCATGCGCGGCTGCAGCCGCTTGCCGCCGTCGCTCTGCGCGATGATGTCTTGCCAGAGCGGATCCCGGCGTCCGGGCTGATCATCCTGCGCGATGGCCAGCCGGGCGAACCAGAGGTGACGCTGTCACCCTTGCGCTACCATTACCAACACCGGGCCGAGCTTGAGGTAGTTGTCCAAGCCCCGAATGGCCGGGCTACGGCCTTCGACACCCTGATAGCCGCCATCGGCACGACGATTGAAGCCGACCGCACGTTGGGCGGCCTCTGCGACTGGGTCGAACCCGAAGCCCCGGCGTCGGTCGATCTGCCTATCGAGGGCGCGGCAGCGCTGAAGGCAGCGGTGATCACCGTCGTGTTGCACTACACCACCACCGGCCCCCTGGCCTGACACCCCCAACATCGAGGAGACCCCCATGGCACGAGCGCAAGGCGCGCGGGCGCAGATGGCGCTTGCGTACGAGACGGTTTACGGCACCCCGCCCGTGAGTGGGTTTCGGCTGATGCCATTCGCCCGGGCAACGCTCGGGTCGGAGCAACCGCTGCTGGAATCCGAACTGCTGGGCTATGGCCGCGATCCGCTGGCCCCGATCAAGGATGCGGTGACGGCCGACGGCGAGGTGGTGATCCCTATCGACGTCGAGGCATTCGGATTCTGGCTGAAGGCCGCCTTCGGTCAGCCCACGACTACCGGCACGACGCCGAAAACCCACACCTTCCAGTCGGGCAACTGGACCCTGCCGAGCATGGCGATTGAAACCGCCATGCCTGAAGTGCCGCGGTTCGCGATGTATTCCGGCTGTGTGCTGGATCAGTTGTCATGGCAGATGCAGCGCTCCGGCCTGCTGACGGCCACCGCCCGTCTTGTCGCCCAAGGCGAAACCATCGCCGCCGCGACCGCCGCAGGCACGCCAACGGCGCTGGGCCTGCAGCGGTTCGGCCATTTCAACGGCACTGTGAAGCGCAATGGCACGGCCTTGGGCAACGTCGTCTCGGCCGAGATCACCTATTCCAACAACCTCGACCGGATCGAGACCATCCAGGGCGATGGCCGCATCGATGGCGCCGATCCGACGATGGCGGCGCTGACCGGGCGGATCGAGGTGCGGTTTTCGGACAGCACGCTGGTGACCCAAGCCATCGACGGCAGCCCGTGCGAGCTGGAGTTCGTCTACAGCCTCGGGGCCGATGCCAGTTTCACCTTCACCGCCCACGCCGTCTATCTGCCGATCCCCCGGATCGAGATCGCCGGGCCGCAGGGCGTGCAGGCCAGCTTCGACTGGCAGGCGGCCAAGGCTACCAGCCCCGCGCGCATGTGCACCGCCGTTCTCGGCAACACCCTCGCAGGATACTGAACATGAAGAT
>JAHYJF010000435.1 GCA_019428955.1 Burkholderiaceae bacterium | reverse complement strand
TATTCCGCCAACCCGAAATCGTGGCGGGCACATGGAAGGCCGCTCGCGCAAAAAACGGTGCCATCAGCGAGGTTGAGGCACGGGAGGCACTGACCCGCCTTGATCCGCTGTGGGACGAGTTGTTCCCCGCCGAGCAAGCGCGCATCGTGGCGCTTTTGGTGGAGCGGGTCGACATCGGCACTGACGGTCTGAATGTGCGGATGCGGATGGACGGGCTGACGGGGCTGGCGCGCGAAATGCGCGCGGAAGTCGGAGAGGCTGCATGGCTCTGACGAGGCCGATCCCCAACAGCATTACAGTACATGTCCCGTTCCGCATCGTGAGGCGTGGCGGGCGCAAGGAGATCGCATTGCCCAAGGAAGCGCCCATGCTGCGCCGCGCCGACGACGCGTTGGTCAAGGCACTAGCACGCGCGTTCCGTTGGAAACGCTTGCTGGACTCGGGTGAATTTACCACCATCGCCGAGCTTGCCCGGCGCGATGGCATCGCCGCGTCGTATATGACCCGCGTGATGCGGCTCACACTGCTTGCGCCTCAACTCGTCGAGGCAATCCTCGACGGGCGGCAGGGGCCGGAGGTGACGCTGGCGCGGCTTCTCGAGCCGTTTCCTCTGGAATGGGAAATTCAACTCCAAGTTCTTGATGTCACCAGATAGGATACCTTAAGTCGGTGGACTGGATGCGAGGTCGCGATCCGACCGCAAAGGGGGCAGCATGCGCAATGCGGCATTGATGCTGGGAATCATCGGCGGAATGATTGCCATGCTGGTAGGTTTCTTCGGCTACGGCTATACGGAACTGGTGGGGGAGCACTCCGAGATCGGCAATGTTTTCGGATTTGTGGACGACCCGAAGTTGATCCGGTTCGCGAGCTTCATGGCGCCGCTGCTGGCGATTGCGGGCGGCGCGATGGCGAAGATCCGCGCCCTCATCGGCGGCATTCTGATGCTTCTGGCCGCCGTGCTGATGTATCACGCATTCGGGTTTGGTGCCTTTACCATGTTCCCCATCGGCTTCTGCATCGTCGGGGGGCTGCTGGCGATTGCCGCGGGCAAGCCGGATGAGCCGAAACCGCATTTCTGAAGCCACGCCGGCCGGGTGCAGCCGGATGCTGAGCATGACTCTGTCGTAGTGCCTGCCCCTTCAGGCAGGTCTCGGCACCTTGAAGCGCGGCGGGCGGAAGGAAATGGCCTTTCCCCCAGAATTTCGCCGCTGTGCAAGACCGACAATGAGCCGGTCAAGACGCTTGCTCGCGCTATCCTTTGGAGACGGATGCTGGATTCGGGGGCTTTTGTCACCATTGCCGAATTGGCCGAGCGCGTGGCGATCGCTACGCTTACATGACGCGCATTCGGCGCCTCTCGCTGCTCGCACCTAATATCATCGAGGTAATCCACGAAGGGCGGCAGGCGCTGGAATGATGCTGGCGCGGGTGCGCGAGCCGTTTCCGTTCGAGTGACCTAAACTGCGGTTCAGCTAATCGGACTGAACCATATTGAAGGGGCAGGCCGCGGCCTGCCCCAATGGTGTGGTTTTAACCTTATCGCGGGAAAGACCACGCCGCTTCTTCTGCTAGGAATTTGAGGCTATCCTGGAATATGCTGGCTTGGCAAGCATTTCGGAGGGCTCATGTATCGTTTCGCTTTCGACCTGGGAACAAATTCCCTCGGCTGGGCCGTCTATCAACTGGATTCAGACATAAAGCCCGCCGCCCTCGCGCGGATCGGGGTCAGGATCTTTCCGAATGGCCGTGATCCACAGTCCAAGGAGTCCAATGCCGCGGGCCGCAGGATCCCTCGCGGAGCCCGACGTCGGCAAGATCGAAACCTGGGGCGAAGGGAAAGGTTGCTGGACGGCCTGATATCTTCCGGCCTCCTGCCGCCAGACGCCGAGGCGCGCGCACGTGTCTTTGCCACGAACCCCTATGAAGCGCGGGCGCGTGCCGCACGCGAACAGGTTTCGCTGGAGCAACTTGGCCGGGCGCTCTGGCACATGTCGAAACATCGTGGCTTCAAGAGCAATCGCCGCGCCGACAAGGACGCGGACGAGAACGGCAAGATCGCAACAGCCTCCAGCGCCCTTCTTGAGCGGCTCAGG
>JAHYJF010000434.1 GCA_019428955.1 Burkholderiaceae bacterium | reverse complement strand
GCCTGAACTGCGGCCGCGGGTGCCGCTCGCCGGCGGGCGCTTCGCGACCTCGGACCTCAACGACCTCTACCGGCGGGTGATCAACCGCAACAACCGGCTCAAGCGCCTGCTCGAACTGAAGGCCCCGGAGATCATCGTGCGCAACGAGAAGCGCATGCTCCAGGAAGCCGTCGATTCGCTGCTCGACAACGGCCGCCGCGGCAAGGCGATGACCGGTGCCAACAAGCGCGCGCTGAAGTCGCTCGCCGACGTGATCAAGGGCAAGGGCGGACGCTTCCGCCAGAACCTGCTGGGCAAACGCGTCGACTATTCGGGTCGTTCGGTGATCGTGGTCGGCCCGCAGTTGAAGCTGCACCAGTGCGGTCTGCCCAAACTGATGGCACTCGAGCTCTTCAAGCCGTTCATCTTCAACAAGCTTGAGGTGATGGGCATTGCCACGACCATCAAGCAGGCCAAGAAATACGTCGAGAATCAGGAACCGATCGTCTGGGACATTCTTGAAGAGGTGATTCGCGAACACCCGGTGATGCTCAACCGGGCGCCGACGCTGCACCGCCTCGGGATCCAGGCGTTCGAGCCGGTCCTGATCGAGGGCAAGGCGATCCAGCTGCATCCACTCGTTTGCGCGGCCTTCAACGCCGACTTCGACGGCGACCAGATGGCCGTCCATGTGCCGCTGTCGCTGGAAGCCCAGATCGAGGCGCGCACCCTGATGCTCGCGTCGAACAACGTGCTCTTTCCGTCCAACGGCGAGCCGTCGATCGTGCCGTCGCAGGATATCGTGCTCGGTCTTTACTACGCCACGCGCGAGAAGGTCAACGCGATCGGCGATGGCATGATGTTTGCCGACGTCGCCGAGGTGCACCGCGCGTTCGACAACAACCAGGTCGAGCTGGGCACCAAGGTCACGGTGCGGATTCCCGAGTACAAGCGCGAAGAGGGTTCGGAGGAGTTCGTGCTCATCGCGCCGCGCCGCCGGATCGAGACCACTGTCGGCCGCGCGCTGCTCTCGGAGATTCTGCCCAAGGGCCTGTCGTTCGACTTGCTCAACAAGTCGCTCAAGAAGAAGGAAATCAGCCGCCTGATCAACGCGTCGTTCCGGCGCTGCGGGCTGCGGGCCACGGTAATCCTCGCCGACAAGCTGATGCAGAACGGCTTCCGGCTGGCGACCCGGGCCGGCATCTCGATCGCGATCGACGACATGCTGGTGCCGCCGCAGAAGGTGGAAATCCTGGCGCAGGCCGAAACCGAGGTCAAGGAGATCGAGCAGCAGTACACCTCGGGCCTGGTCACCCAGGGCGAGCGCTACAACAAGGTGGTGGACATCTGGGGGCGAGCCGGCGACCAGGTCGGCAAGGCCATGATGGAACAGTTGGCCACGGAGCTGGTCGAAGACCGCTCCGGCAAGATGGTGCGCCAGGAGTCGTTCAACTCGATCTACATGATGGCCGACTCGGGTGCGCGGGGTTCCGCCGCCCAGATTCGTCAGCTTGCCGGCATGCGCGGCCTGATGGCCAAGCCTGACGGATCGATCATCGAGACGCCGATTACGGCGAATTTCCGCGAAGGCCTCAACGTCCTGCAGTACTTCATCTCGACCCATGGCGCCCGTAAAGGCCTGGCCGATACGGCACTCAAGACCGCCAACTCGGGCTACCTGACGCGCCGGCTGGTTGACGTCACCCAGGACCTGGTGCTGACCGAAGATGATTGCGGTGCCTCCAACGGCGCCGCGATGAAGGCGCTGATCGAGGGCGGCGAAGTCATCGAGGCGCTGCGCGACCGGATTCTCGGGCGCGTCGCCGCGACCGACGTGGTCGACCCGGAGAGCCAGGAAACGGTCTACGAGGCCGGCACCCTGCTCGACGAGGACGCGGTCGAGCATATCGAGTTGCTGGGCGTAGACGAGGTGCGCGTGCGCACCCCGCTGACATGTGAAACCCGCTACGGCTTGTGCGCCAAGTGCTACGGTCGCGACCTCGGTCGCGGTTCGCTGGTCAATATCGGCGAGGCCGTCGGCGTCATCGCCGCGCAGTCGATCGGCGAGCCGGGCACGCAGCTTACGATGCGCACCTTCCACATCGGTGGTGCGGCATCGCGGGCGGCAATCGCCAGTTCGGTCGAGGCCCAGTCCAACGGCGTCGTGCGCTTCT
>JAHYJF010000433.1 GCA_019428955.1 Burkholderiaceae bacterium | reverse complement strand
GCAACTCGACGGTATCGCCTTGCTCAAGCGGCACCATGGTCTGCAGCCAGATCGCAGTGGCGAGCGAGACATGGGTGGCGGAAATCTCACCGAAGGAGCCGCGGATTTCGGTCGTGCCGTTCAGCACGAGCCGCCCGCGCATGCGGGCCGTGGCGCTGGCATTGATCTTGTAGAGCAGCGTCGCGCCAAAGAGCCAGGTGCCGGAGACGGGCGCGGTAAAAAGGTTGGTGGCGGCGTCGAACGCGCCCTGATCGTTGGTGTCGGTCACGTTGAGACCGATCTTTGTCCAGGTTCCGACGCCCACGTAATTGTCGAAGTTGGTCCAGGCCTTGAAGCGGGGCAGCTGCGGCTGATCGACGATGCCGGTTGCGTTGTCGATGCTCAGCCCGTCGAAGAAGGTGCTGCCATCGGTGGAGACGGCGAGGCGGAGCCTGTCCGAGCCGAACAGCCCCAGCAGCGCCTTGGTCACGAAGCCGGTCTGCAGCGTCAGGCCCAGATCATCGGCGCTGCTCTCCTTGTTCAGGGTGTAGAACAGATCGCCGGTGCCGCCCTCGGCGACGGTCTTCGCCGTCCAGAGCGCGGCGTTCAGCTTGGCCGAGAACGGATTGGCGGCGTCGGCGGTGGTGCCGACGCCAAAGAGTGCCATGTTCTGCAGCGCGTCCGGGGTGGCCCCGATCCAGCCCGCGCCATCGTAAACCAGCAACGCACCCTCATCTGCGATCCAGGCCAGCCAGCCCGGGCGCGGCACCAGCCGCATCCAGACGCCATCGACCCAATATGCCACGTTGAGATCCCAGCCCGCCCAGAGGCCTGTCGCGCCTGAGGCCACGAGATAGCGGTCGCCGTCGGCAGGGCTGGCGGGCGGGGCTGTCAGATCGCGGTCGAGCACCGACAGTTGCACCATGGCATCCAGCAGCCGCAGCGCCTCGTTATGAGTGACGTGCTTCTGGGCCTGCGATGCCAGAATATAGGGCAGCAGGAGATGGGTGGTATTGTCGGACATGGAAACGCTTTCAGAAGGTGAGGGTGACGGACCGCCCAGCGCCCCGGCCGATCAGGGCTGAGAGCTGGTAAATGCGGAGGGCGAGGAATTGGCCGGGGCCAAGCGGCGCGCCCCAATCGGCGGTCTGTTGGGTGGCGGTGTAGAGGGCGCTGGTCGTGGCAGTCGTCAAGGATCGCTTGACAACTGACCCGTCCAGAATGTCGACCTCATAGGCCTCGGCGTCCTCGGCCAGTGGCACATCGCCCGCGCCCCAGGTGTCGGCGGCCAGGGACCGCGACCGCCGCACCCAGCGGATCGTCAGATCGCCGGGGCTGCGGGCAAAGCGCCAGGGCTGTTCGACATGGCCGACCGGGAAGGGGCGCAGCCCGACGCCCTCGGGGGTAAGCACCACCGCGGTGTAGGTCTCGTCGCTGACGGGCTTGGAGGCCGGGCCGATGCGCCAGTTCCATGGCAGACCAAGGTCGGCTTCGTTGATTGGTAGCGAGGTCAATGCCGTATCGAGCACCACGACGCGCGCGCCAGCTGGTACAACATTGGCGATGGCACTTTCCGTGCCGCGCTGACCGCGCAGCAACCGGGTCAGCGCATAGCGCCCCGCTGCGACGAGCTCGGCCGCACCCGCCTGGACAATCTCCCAGAGCCCCGGACTGGTCTCCACTGCCAGCGCATTCGCCCCGCCGAGGAGGGCGAGATCGGTGACGCTCTCCAGCGTGCCGGAATAGAGATCGACCAGCAGCGCATTGCCGAGATCGAAGCGCGCCACCGGCCCGGAATGAAAATCCGCCGCCAGCACGCCCATGCGCGCCCGCGTGCCAAATGTGGTCAGCAAGGAAAACCCATCCGTCGCGGCACTTCGGTAGACGGCAATCTCACCCGGCCATGGTTTGGCATGGGCCGCGACGAAGGGCCGGTGCGCAGGCTGATCCTCGCGCAGCTGCGGCAGATCGAGCAGGAGGATCTCAGGTGCGCCGAAGACCGTTGGCGTCGAGAGCGTGGTCGGGCGCCGCTCGCCGGGCGGCAGATCATAGACGGCACGGTCCTGGCGCACCGCATCGACGCTGCGCAGATCGGAGTCGGCGATGGACACAAGGCGCATGTCTGTCAGGCGGCCATCGTGGTCGAGCAGGATCACGTCCGCCGGATCCAGTGCCAGAC
>JAHYJF010000432.1 GCA_019428955.1 Burkholderiaceae bacterium | reverse complement strand
GTAACTTCAGGCAGGTCCTCGACGGTCAGGGCGGCGAGCCGGCCGATGATCGCCGCCGCGTAGTCCTCGGCCACCCGCCGCTGGGCGCGGTGGCGCGCCGAGAAGCGCAGCGGATCGAGCCAGGTCCCCCGCACCCGGCGCAACCACGCGGCACCGGAAAGCAGCGGCAACGCCCACTGCCCAACGTCGAGCTTGGTGCTGCGCTTGCCGCCCATCCCCGGCAGCGGCGGCAGCGAAAAGTGGAAGCGCAGCCCGTAGTCGCTCCCCGGTTCGCCCTCGAACTCGGCGCGCAGCGCGCTGCGCAATGTCTCGCCGCTCAGCAGCCGGGCCACTTCGTACTCGTCCTTGAGCGCGAGCAGGCGCGCGTACTGGGTGGCAAAGGCGCGCGTGAGCGGGAAATCGTGGGCGCCGCAGTTGTCGTCTGCCGTGGTCCGGGCGGTCTCGGCCCCGCTCTTTGCAGCTCTCGGTGCGGTTCCGGCGACCCGCAGCTCGGCGCTGCGCACCTGCTCGACGCGCTCGCGATAACGCGCGGCCAGCCCCCGGCCCTGGTACGCGCCCAGCCGATCGCACTGCGCCGCCACCAACTCCTCCAGCGTCGGTACCGGGGCCACCGCCGGAGCCAGCGCCGCCGCAACGAATTCGGGCGCCGCCGCGGCCAGCCGACCGATGCCGAGCGCGGCGCGGTTCATGGCCACTTCGGTATCGTTGAGTTCGATCGAGCGCTCGAGAGCGGCCAGCGATACCGGCACACAGCCTCTCTGCCAGGCGAATCCCAGCGCCACCATATTGGCCCCCATGGTGTCGCCGATGAAGTGCTGGGCGAGCAGCTGGGCGTCGAAGGTCGCGATGAATCGATCCCCGGCGGCGAAACGCAGCTTCTCGAGGAGGCCCGTGGCGTGCAGCGTGGCGTCGGGGTTGCGCACGAAGCTGTCGTTGGGCACTTGGTGAAGGTTGGCAAGGATGCGGGTGCGCTCATGGCGGACCGCCTGCAGCGCCTCCTGGCTGGCGCCGACCACCAGGTCGCAGGCGAGCAGCACGTCGGCCTGCTGGGTATCGATGCGCGCCTGGTTGAGCCGGCCCGGATGGGCGGCGAGCCGCACGAAGGTGAGCACCGCCCCGCCCTTCTGGGCGAAGCCGGCGAAATCGAGCGTCGAGGCGCTGTGACCGTCGAGATGGGCGGCCATTGCCACCAGGGCGCCGAGCGTAACCACGCCGGTGCCGCCGACTCCGGCGATCAGCAGGTCCCAGGGCGCGTCGCCGAAATCAATGCGCGGCAACGGCAGCGCCGCAACCTCGGCAGCGAGCTTCTCGGGCGTGACCTTGGTGCCGATCGCACGCCGCGGCTGCGCTCCAATCACCGATACAAAGCTCGGGCACTCGGCGTCAAGGCAGCTGTAATCCTTGTTGCACGCCCACTGGTCGAGGCGGCGCTTGCGCCCGGCCGGCGTCTCGAGCGGCAGCAGCGCGATGCAGTTCGAAGCCCGTCCGCAATCGCCGCAGCCCTCGCAAATTTCCGGGTGGATGAACAGGCGCCGCGCGGGGTCGGGGAGCGCGCCACGCTTGCGCAACCGGCGCTTCTGGGCCGCGCAGGTCTGGTCATAGATCAGCACCGTCACCCCGGGGATTTCGCGCAACTGGCGCTGGACGGCGTCGAGTTCATGGCGATCGTGGAAG
This sequence comes from Burkholderiaceae bacterium, assembly GCA_019428955.1. Classification (GTDB taxonomy): domain Bacteria; phylum Pseudomonadota; class Gammaproteobacteria; order Burkholderiales; family Burkholderiaceae_E; genus JAGXFR01. The sequence continues at coordinate 494 of JAHYJF010000432.1, read as the reverse complement.
CTGGTGTTCGGGGGGAAGCGGTCCTCGCCGCCGCGGTACTTGCCGATGTCGTCGCTGACGATCGCCAGTCTGGTCACGCCCTCGGCCTCGACCTGGCGCGCCACCTGCGCCACGCTGAGCGGCCCGTCGATCGGCTGGCCGCCGGTCATCGCGACTGCATCGTTGTAGAGGATCTTGTAGGTCATGGTCGCGCCCGCGGCGGTGGCCTGGCGGATCGCGAGCATGCCCGAGTGATAGTAGGTGCCGTCGCCGAGATTCTGGAAGATATGGGGCGTGGCGGTGAAGCGCGACTGCGCTACCCAGTCGACGCCTTCGCCGCCCATCTGGATCAGGCCCTCGGTAGAGCGCTCCATCCAGGTGGCCATCACGTGGCAGCCGATGCCGGAGTGCGCGCTCGAGCCCGCGGGCAGGCGGGTGGAAGTGTTGTGGGGGCAACCCGGACCGAAGTAGGGCATTCGGCGCGTCGCGTCGGCAATGTTCGACAGTACCGGCGG
>JAHYJF010000048.1 GCA_019428955.1 Burkholderiaceae bacterium | reverse complement strand
CCGCCAACTCGACCATCCTGCGCTTTGCGCTCGCCGACCACGGCCTGAGGGGCGTAATCGGTCGCGAGGGAATCGAGACCGGGCAGTTCCACTCGCCGACCCATGTTGCAGTGTCGCGCGCAGGCGACATCTATGTGACCGATTCACTCAATTTCCGCGTTCAGGTCTTCACCGCGCACGGCGCGTTCGTGCGCAGCTTCGGCGCGCCGGGCGACAGCCCAGGGTTCTTCTCCCGGCCCAAGGGCGTGGCTCTGGACAGCGACGGGAACACGTACGTGGTGGATGCGCTGTTCGACAATGTGCAGATCTTCGACCCGGAGGGGCGTCTGCTGTTGTCGTTCGGCTCCGCCGGACGGGAAATGGGCGAGTTCTGGTTGCCCTCGGGTATCTTCATCGACCGCCACGACCTGATCTACGTTTCCGATTCCTACAACAATCGCGTGCAGATCTTTCGGTACCTGAAAAACGCCGAGGTGCAGTGATGAACCGTGCATTCAAGATTGGGTTGCGGCTGCTGACGCTGGTCGTCCTGGCGGCGTCGGGCAATGCATCGTCCACCGGTATTGCCGACACCCGGCACAACCTTTCGATCACCGGTCCCGGACCGGTCAAATCTACGAGCGAGGGCGAAATCTGCATCTTCTGCCATGCGCCCCACAGCGCCCGGCGCGACATTCCCTACCTGTGGAACCGCAGCGACTCGACCGCCAGCTACACCCCCTATCAGAGCTCCACGCTGCGCGCGGCGGTGGGCCAGCCCACCGGCGCGTCCAAACTCTGCCTGAGCTGTCATGACGGCACGGTGGCGATGGGCGCGTTGCTGACGCGACCGCTCGAGGTGCCATTCGCCGGCGGTTTGCGCTTCCTTCCGGAAGGGCGCGCCAAACTGGGCACCGACCTGTCCGATGATCATCCGGTTTCGCTGGTCTATGACGCCGCCCTGGCGGTGAGCAACCCGGAACTGGCGGACCCGTCCACCCTCACCTCGGTCGTGAAACTGGACAAGAAGCGCGAGTTGCAGTGCACCGCCTGCCACGACCCGCACGAGAACAGCTTCGGCAAGTTCCTGGTGATGACGAATCAGTACTCGGGCTTGTGCACCACCTGCCACGACAAGAACGGGTGGACGCTGTCCTCGCACGCACTGTCCGGCAAGACGTGGAACGGCGCGGGAACGGATCCCTGGCCGAATTCGACCTACGCCACGGTAACGGAGAACGCCTGCGGCAGTTGCCACGTGCCGCATTCGGCAGCCGGTCATCAACGGCTGCTGAACTACGCCATCGAGGAGGACAACTGCCTCATCTGCCACACCGGCAACGTGGCCACGAGGAACATCGGCGTCGAACTGACGAAACCGTATGGACACTTCGTGCAGAACTATTCGGGGGCGCACGACCCGGTGGAGAACTTCACCCTGGCGGGCGTGCCCAAGCACGTCGAGTGCTCCGACTGCCACAACCCGCACCAGTCGAATTCGGCGCCTTCCCCCGGTGCGCCGCTGGTGTCGGGCGCCAACGCCGGCGTCGGGGGCATCGATAGCGGGGGGCTGGCCGTCAACCCGGCGCAGAACGAGTACGAGATCTGCTACAAGTGTCATGGCGATCGCAACGTGATCAGCAGTCTGCAGATCACCCGCCAGGTCGCGCAGTTGAACGCGCGGCTCGAGTTCGACCCGGGCAACCCCTCGTTCCACCCGGTCGCCGGAATAGGCGTCAATCCCAACGTGCCCAGTCTGCTGCCGCCCTACACCACAGCCAGCATGATCCGCTGCTCGGACTGCCACAACAACGACAGCGCGACCGGACCCCGTGGGCCCCACGGATCGATCAACCCTTTCCTGCTGGCGAAGAACTACACGACTGCCGACAACACCACCGAAAGCCCGTTCGCCTATGAGCTTTGTTATGGTTGTCACAGCCGCACGAGCATCCTGAACGATCGAAGTTTCAAGGAACACCGGAAGCACATCGTGGTAGAGAAGGCCCCGTGCTCGGCCTGTCACGATGCGCACGGGGTCAGCAGCACCCAGGGCAATGCGACGAACAACGCGCATCTGATCAACTTCGACCGCAACATCGTGTCTCCCGACATCTTGGGACAGCTGCGCTTCGAGAAGACCGGCACCTTCCGAGGCCGCTGCTATCTGAACTGCCACGGCGAGCAGCACCGGCCGAAAAGCTATTGAAGCCCGTTTCGGTACTTCCGACTGCCCCAAGAGTGACACGAATCATGACTCTGCACCGCAAGCTGCAACTGATGTTCCTGCTGTCCGGGGCCGGCGCGCTCGTCTACCAGGTGGTCTGGCCGTGACACTTGATTCAAGTAACCAGGTGGCCCGGGACAATCTGCAGAAGTTTCTCAAACTACAGGATCGAAAATGAAAAAACTCACGCTGCTGCTGGTGGTCATGGCGACTACGCTGCTCGCTTCCCCGGTCTTCGCAGCGCCGGACGACATCCACAAGGGCAAGGTCACGTTCGCCAGGACGGTGGGGGGGTACACCTACCTGAAGGTGCGGGAAGCGGACCAGGAAAACTGGGTCGCGTCCGTGCCCCTGGAAGTGAAAGTGGGCGAGGAGGTCGAATATACCGGTGGCGACGTGATGAGCAAGTTCCGCAGCAATGCCATGGATCAGACCTTCGATGCCATCCGCTTTGTCTCACGCATCCATGTGGTCGGCCGGGACGCGACGCCCGCGGTCAAGTCCGGCATGCCGGCAGACGCGGCTCACCAGGGAGTTGCCGCGGCAAAGGGGGCCGGCACGCCCGGCGTGCCGGTGGCCATCGTCAGGCCCAGGAACGGCAAGACGATTGCCGAGCTATTTGCGGACAAGGAGAAGCTCAAGGGCCAGAACGTCCTGGTGCGGGGGAAGGTGATCAAGTTCAGCAAGAACATCCTGGGCAAGAACTGGATCACTCTCGTCGACGGTTCCGGCAAGGCGCCCGACGACAAGATCGTGGCCGTGACCGCGGAGACGGCAGCCGTGAACGACGTGGTCACTTTGGCGGGTGTGCTCAAGACCGACGTCAATCTGGGCTCGGGCTATCAGTACAAGGCGATGCTCGATGAGGTCAAGCTGACGAAATAAGGCCCGGCGTGGCCTCAGGCCCCGGCGTGGCCGCCGGCTGAACCCGCCCGCTAGTGACGCCGGGCGACCTTGCGCACCTGAGGGATGCCGCGGAGCCGGCGCAGCAACTTGGCGAGATGGACCCGGTCGCGAACCTGGACTGCGAACCGCATCTGGCCGGTTTCCGCGGCGTCTTCTTCCATCGAGACGTTGACGATGTTGCCTTCGCCGGCGGAAATTTCCGCCGCCACCTTGCCCAGCACTCCGCGCTCGCTGTGCACCAGGAGTTCGATCTCGCTGCGAAACAGCGTCCCTTCCTGGTTGTCCCACTGCACGTCGATCCAGCGGTCAGGATCCTTGTCGCGGGTGCGCTGCGCGGTCTTGCAGCGCCACCAGTGCACGATCAGGCCGTGGGCGCCGCGGAGGTGGCCGATGATCGGGTCCCCGGGCACCGGGTTGCAGCACGAGGCGTAGCTCACGGCGCCGCTCTCGTTGCCGCGGATCATCATCGGCGCGAGCTGCGGGATCAGCATCGCCGTGGTCGGCTTGCCGGCGATGCGCAAGGCCAGCGCCCGCGCCTCGACCTGGGCCAGGCGCTTGCCGACACCAAGGTCGGCGTGCAGTTCCTCGAGGTTCTTGACGCCGGCGTCGCGAACCGCCTGATCGAGCTTGCCGGGGTCGACCTGCGAGATGTCCACCTGGACCGCACCGAGTGCGCTCTCGAGCAGGCGGCGGCCCAGCTTGACCGAATCGCCGTATTCCATCGTGCGCAGGTAGTGGCGAATCTCCGAGCGGGCCTTGGCGGTGCGCACGAAATTGAGCCAGGCGGGGTTGGGCTTTGATTCCGGGTCGGTCAGGACCTCGACCACGTCGCCGTTCTGCAGCTCGGTGCGCAGGGCGACCTCGGCATTGTTGATGTTCGCGCCCACCGCCTGGTTGCCGATATCGGTGTGCACCGTATAGGCGTAGTCGACGATGGTGGCGCCGCGCGGCAGGGCGCGGATTTCGCCGCGCGGCGTGAAGACGTAGACCGCGTCGGGGAACAGGTCGACCTTGACGTGCTCGATGAATTCGAGCGCGTCGCCAGTGTGGCTCTGGATGTCGAGCAGCGATTGCAGCCAGGCGTGGGTCAGTTTCTGCAGGTCCGAGAAACTCTCGTCCTCGGCCTTGTAGAGCCAGTGCGCCGCCACGCCTGATTCGGCGATGCGCTGCATCTCGCGGGTCCGGATCTGGAATTCGACCGGGGTGCCGAAGGGGCCGGCCAGAGTGGTGTGCAGTGACTGGTAGTTGTTGAGCTTGGGGATCGCGATGTAGTCCTTGAACCGTCCCGGTACCGGCTTGAAGGCGCCGTGCAGCGCGCCCAGCGCCAGGTAGCACAGCGGCACCGTATCGACGATGACGCGGAAACCGAAAATGTCCAGCACCTGCGAGAACGACAGGCTCTTTTCCTTCATCTTGCGGTGGATGCCGTAGATCGACTTTTCGCGGCTGACGATCTCGGCCTTGATGCCGGCTTCCGGCAATGCCCGCTGCACTCCTTCGAGAATCCGCGCCAGCACTTCGCGGCGGTTGCCCCGCGCCGCCTGGAGCGCCTTGTTCAGGACCCGGTAGCGCAGCGGGTGCTGGTGCTTGAACGAGAGATCGAGCAGGTCGTTGTAGACCTGGTAGAGCCCCAGCCGGCTGGCGATCGGGGCGTAGATGTCGAGAGTTTCGGTGGCGATGCGGTGCCTGCGAACCGGACTGACCGCCTCGAGCGTCTGCATGTTGTGCAGCCGGTCGGCGAGCTTGATCAGGATGACGCGCACGTCGCGGGCCATCGCCAGCAGCATCTTGCGAAAGCTCTCGGCCTGCTGCATCTCGCGCGACGAGAATGCGATCCGTTCGATCTTCGACAGGCCGTCGACCAGTTCGGCGACGTCGCCGCCGAAGCGGGCGACCAGGTCGCCCTTGTGGAGGCCCGAATCCTCGAGGGTATCGTGCAGCAGGGCTGCCATGATCGATTCGGTGTCGAGCTTCCAGCCGGCGCAGATCTCGGCCACGGCGATCGGGTGGCAGATGTAGGGTTCGCCGCTCGAGCGAAACTGTCCCAGGTGGGCTTCGTCGCTGAGCCGGTAGGCGTCGCGAATCCGCGCCTGGTCGGCTTCCGGCAGGTAGGTGGCGACGACGTCCATCAGCGCCGCCAGTGACGCGACCTTCATTGCCTCGCGCCTGGCCGGGGTGGTGGTGCGTCCGGGGCGTTTACCCGCTGCGTTACCCGCGCGGGCGCGTCGGTCGCGGGCACGCGGCGGCGCGGCCTCCGTCTTGGCGGCAGCAGACAGCTCCAAGGCCGAGTCGCCGGTGACTGGAGGGTCGGATATGCTCATGCGGCAAGCCTACCTGACCCTTGGGGTGCAGGGGAAGGGGAACTGCTTCGCTCAGGTGGGTACCCGGCGCAGCATTTCGATGCCGGTAAGACCGGCGGCGATCTCGCGCAGGGCCGTGACCGTGGGCTTGTCCTTGACCTCGATCTTGGGCGTGTGGCCCATCGTCAGCATGCGCGCGCGATAGGTGGCGGCCAGCGCCAGGTCGAAGCGGTTGGGGATTTGTTTCAGACAATCTTCGACTGTAATACGGGCCATGCCTGACATTCTCCTGGGTTGGGTGGGCACGCCAGCGGTGCCACCCGGGTGATTCGTTACCGGTTTGTCCCGACCCCGAGCGCAGCAAAGAGCGCAGGATTCCTCGCGCGCTGTTGTTCGTACCGGGTTCGGGCTGCTTCGACGATCGCTTCAAGCTGGTGCAGGGCGACCGCAAACTCCTGGTTAATAATAACATGTTCGAAGCGACCAGCCTCGCGCAGTTCGCTCTTGGCGGCCGCCACCCGCTGCTCGATTACGGCCGCCGAATCCTGGCCGCGCCTGGTCAGGCGCTCGCGCAGGGACTCGATCGACGGCGGCGCGATGAAGATGCCCACCGTGTCTGGGAATGCCTCGCGCACCTGCATGGCACCCTGCCAATCGATTTCCAGCAGGATGTCGTGGCCCGCGCCGACCTGTTCGTCGATCCAGCGGCGCGACGTGGCGTAGCTGTTGCCGTGGACCTGTGCCCACTCGAGGAATTCGCCTGCCGCCCGGCGGGACTCGAACTCCTGCCGGGTGACGAAGAAGTAGTCGCTGCCCTCACGCTCGCCGGGGCGGGGCGCACGCGTGGTGAACGAAACCGAGACTGCCAGGCCGCGCCGGCGTTCCAGCAGTGCGCGCACCAGCGAGGTCTTGCCGGCGCCCGAGGGAGCGACGATGACGAACAGGCTGCCGGCATGGGGGGGGGAGTTCATGGGGTGGCAGTTTATCAGTTGACCCCGCCGGCGCCGACCGGGTTTGGTAGATATTTGGTATTTCCAATTTCATCTTAAGTTAGGCATAATATAACTCTCTGTCGATGGGTATTCGGCAGGCTGTTGGAGGCGATGAAAAGGGGGTTCAATGCGTCCCGATATCATCCGCAAGTCGACTGACGGTTTCCGCGTCGCGCCCAACTTGCTTGACTACCAGGATGAGCGCCGATCCTTCTCGTGGGATCTGATTCGGGCCGAATTGGGTGTGGCGGCAGACGGTCCGCTCAACATTGCGCGCCTGGCGCTGGATCGGCACGCTGATGGCCCGCGCGCCGGGCGCACGGCGTTTCGTTTCCTGCCCGCCAGCGGCGAGCCCCGTTCAATGTCGTTCGCCGAACTGGCGCGCGCGACCGATCGCTTTGCCAATGTTCTGCGCGCGCTCGGCGTCGCCAAGGGTGATCGGCTGTATGTGCTCGCCGGGCGCGTCCCCGAACTCTATGTAGCGGTGCTCGGAGCCCTGAAAAATGGCACCGTGGTTTCGCCCCTGTTCTCGGCTTTCGGTCCGGAGCCGATCGCCACCCGAATCCGGATCGGCGAGTGCAAGGTGCTGGTGACCACCGCCGAACTCTACGAGCGCAAGGTGGCCGCGATCCGTGACCAGCTGCCCTCGCTGCAGCACGTCCTGCTGGTTGGCGTGACCGAGGGCGAGTTGCCGCCCGGAACCTTTGATCTCGCGCGCCTGATGGCCGACGCCAGCGATACCTTCGCGGCCGCCGACACCGGCCCCGAAGACCCGGCGCTGCTGCACTTCACCAGCGGCACGACCGGCACGCCCAAGGGGGCCATTCACGTCCACGAGGCGGCGCTGATGCACTTCGCCACCGGGCGCTACGCGCTCGACCTGCACCCCAACGACATCTTCTGGTGCACCGCCGACCCCGGTTGGGTCACCGGAATGTCTTACGGCATCCTCGCGCCCCTGCTCCACGGCGTCACCAGCGTCGTCGACGAGGCCGACTTCGACGCCGAGCGTTGGTACCGCATTCTTCAGGATCAGCTGGTGAGCGTCTGGTACACCGCGCCCACGGCGATCCGCATGCTGATGAAGTCCGGGCCGGAGCTGCGCGGCGGCTACCGCTTCCCGCAGCTGCGCTTCTTGGCGAGCGTGGGCGAGCCGCTGAACCCGGAGGCGGTGTGGTGGGGCCAGGAGGTGCTGGGTCTGCCGATCCACGACAACTGGTGGCAGACCGAGACCGGCGGCATCATGATCGCCAACCTCCCGGCGCTCGATATCAAGCCCGGGTCAATGGGCAAGCCGCTGCCCGGCGTCGAGGCACTGATCGCCAGCCGCAGGGATGATGGCCGGGTCGACGAAGTGCAACAGAACGACGTCGTCGGGGAACTTGCCCTGCGGGGTCGCTGGCCTTCGCTGTTTCGCGGCTACCTCGGGCAGGAGGAGCGCTACCGCAAGTGCTTTGCGGGCGAGCTCTACCTGACCGGCGACCTCGCGCGCTGCGATGGTGACGGGTATTTCTGGTTCATCGGCCGCGGCGACGACGTCATCAAGTCGGCCGGCCACCTGATCGGCCCGTTCGAGGTCGAGAGCGTGCTGCTCGAGCATCCGGCGGTGGCCGAGGCCGGAGTGATCGGCAAGCCCGACGAGATGGTGGGCGAGATGGTCAAGGCGTTTGTGTCGCTCAAACCGGGCTTTGAATCAGGTGAAGCGCTGCGGCGCGAACTTCTGGGCCATGCGCGCAAGCGCCTCGGCGCCGCGGTGGCCCCCAAGGAGATCGCCTTCCTGCCGACACTGCCGCGCACCCGCAGCGGGAAGATCATGCGCCGGCTGCTCAAGGCGCGCGAACTGGGGCTGCCGGAAGGTGACATTTCCACCCTGGAGGGCGGATCGTGAAAGCGGGCAGCGGCACCAGCAGCAAGTCGGCCGGCGCTGCGCAGGCGCCAAAAAAAACGCCGGTGCCGAGAAGCGTGAAGGCGCCGAAAGCCGCAGCGGCCGCCGCGTTCGATGTGCCGGCCCCGCCCACTGGCCTGGTGCCGTTCGAGCGCAAACTTGCGCTCGGCCTGTTGCACGACATGTTGCGGGTGCGGCGCATGGAGGAGCAGTGCGCCCAGCTCTACGGCGAGGGCAAGATTCGCGGCTTCCTGCACCTCTACATCGGCGAGGAGGCGGTTGCCGCCGGCGCGCTGCGGGCGCTGCGGCCCGCAGACCGGATCGTGGCCACCTACCGCGAGCACGGCCACGCGCTGCTGCGGGGCGTCAAGATGGACGCGATCATGGCCGAGATGTTCGGCAAGCGCGAAGGCTGCTCGCACGGCCGCGGCGGTTCGATGCACCTCTTTGATGCCGCCACCAACTTCTTCGGCGGCAACGCGATCGTGGGCGGCGGCCTGCCGCTCGCGGTCGGCCTGGCGCTGGCCGCCAAATTGCAGGGACAAAAAAGTGTGATCGCGTGTTTTTTCGGGGAAGGTGCGATGGCCGAAGGAGCGTTCCACGAGTCGATCAACCTGGCGGCACTGTGGCAATTGCCGGTGCTCTTCTGTTGCGAGAACAACCGCTACGCGATGGGCACGGCGCTGGCGCGCTCCGAATCGCAGACCGACCTCAGCGCCAAGGCGGCGGCGTACCTGGTCGAGGCTGAGAGCGTCGACGGCATGGACGTGGTGGCGGCGCACCAGGTGAGCCTTCGCGGCGCCGAATTCGTTCGTGAGCGCGGCCTGCCGATGTTCATCGAGTTCCAGACCTATCGCTATCGCGCGCACTCGATGTTCGATCCCGACCTTTATCGCGACAAGGCGGAAATCGAGGCCTGGAAGACCCGCGGACCGATCCACGGCTACTCGGCGCGCCTGAAGGAGCAGGGACTGCTGACCGAAGCGCAGTTCCTCAAGCTCGACGCCCAGGTCGAGCGCGAAGTGCGGCACGCGGTCGCATTCGCCGAGGCCGGCACCTGGGAGCCGGTTGCGGACCTCACCAACGATCTTTGTACTCCGCCCGCGAAGTCGGGAGCCGCAAGATGAGCCGCAAGATGAGCCGCAAGATGAGCCGCAAGATGAGCCGCAAGATGAGCTATCGCGAGGCCGTGCGCGAAGCGATGCACGAGGCACTTGCCGGTGATCGGCGCGTGTTCCTGATGGGCGAGGATGTCGGCAAGTACGGCGGCAGCTACGCTTTCAGCAAGGGATTCCTCGCCGAATTCGGGCCCGAGCGCATCCGCGATACGCCGCTCTCCGAACTCGGCTTCGTCGGCGCGGGCGTCGGCGCCGCGCTGGGCGGGATGCGGCCGATCGTGGAGGTCATGACCGTCAATTTCAGCCTCTTGGCGCTTGACCAGATCGTCAACAACGCCGCGCTCTACCGCCACATGTCCGGCGGCCAGTTCAGCGTGCCGCTGGTGGTGCGCATGGCCACCGGCGCCGGACGCCAGCTCGCGGCCCAGCATTCGCACAGCCTCGAGGGCTGGTACGCCCACATTCCCGGCATTCGGGTGTTGGCGCCGGCGACCGTCGAGGACGCCCGCGGCATGCTGGGAGCGGCCTTGCGCGACCCAGATCCGGTGGTGATCTTTGAGCACGCCCAGCTCTACAACATGGAGGGCGAATTGCCCGAACCCTTCACCTCCGACATCGAGCATGCCTTCGTGCGCCGCGAGGGCCGGAACGTGAGCCTGGTCACTTCGGGCGGCAGCCTGTGGAAGACGCTCGAGGCGGCCGAGCAACTGGCGCTCGAGGGAATCGATGCCGAGGTCATCGACCTGCGCGTCCTGCGCCCGCTCGACGTCGCGACCATCGCGTCCTCGGTGCGCAAGACCCACCGCGCGGTGATTGTCGATGAGGGCTGGCGCACCGGCGGGCTGTCGGCCGAGGTCGCTGCCACCATCACCGAACAGGTGTTTTACGAACTCGACGCTCCGCCCGCGCGGGTGTGCAGCGTCGAAGTGCCGATTCCCTACGCCAAGCATCTCGAGGAGGCCGCCTTGCCACAGGTCAGCGGCATCGTGGCGGCGGTGCGGCAAACCATGGGACACGAATCATGATCGATTTCAAGCTGCCTTCGTTGGGCGCCGACATGGATGAAGGCACGCTCCTCGAATGGAAGGTCGCGCCCGGGCAAAAGGTCGCCAAGGGCGACATCATCGCGGTGGTCGATACCACCAAGGCGGCGGTCGATGTCGAGAGCTGGGACGAAGGGACGGTGCTCGAGTTGCTGACCCAGGTGGGCGAGACCGTTGCGGTCGGCACGGTGATGGCGCGCTTGCTGGCACCGGGCGAGAACGCGCCCGCGGGCAAAGTCAAAGCCAAGGCCCCGGCCAAGGCAAAGGCTCCGGCCAAATCCAAAGCCAAAGCCAAAGCCAAAGCCAAAGTCGAGGCGACAAGGGAGACAGCTGGCGCCAGGCGTGCCAGCCCGGTGGCGCGCCGCCGGGCTGCCGAGTTGGGAATCGAACTCGACACGGTTCAGGGCAGTGGGCCCGATGGCGCAGTCACCCTGCAGGATGTCGAGGCGCTGGCAACGGCGGCCGCGGCGCCGGCCAAGGGAGCACCGGCCAGGGTAGCACCGGCCAGGGTAGCACCGGCCAGGGGAGGACCCGCCCCGGCAGTACCCAAGGACCGGGTCGGCGAAGTGCGCCGCGCGATCGCCGCGGCGATGAGCCGCTCCAAGCGCGAGATTCCGCATTACTACCTCTCCGAGTTCGTGCCGATGGGCCGGGCGCTGGACTGGCTGAGCGACTACAACCAGGCGCGCCCGGTGACCGAGCGGGTGCTGCCGGCAGCACTGCTGCTGAAGGCGGTGGCGCTCGCACTGGCCAAGGTGCCCGAACTCAACGGTCACTCCGTCGACGGCGTATTCCAGCCGGCCGCAGCGGCCCACATCGGGGTGGCGATCTCCTTGCGTCAGGGCGGCCTGATCGCTCCGGCCCTGCACGATGTCGCGGCCAAGGGCCTCGATCAGCTGATGAGCGAACTCGCCGATCTCGTGCGGCGCACCCGCGCCGGCAGCCTGCGCAGCAGCGAGATGTCGGACCCCACCATTACCGTGACTAACCTCGGCGATGCCGGCGTCGAAGCGGTGATCGGCGTGATCTACCCGCCGCAGGTTGCCCTGGTCGGCTTTGGCCGAATCTTGGAGCGCCCCGCGGTCGTTAATGGCGCGCTGGCGGTGATGCCGGCGCTCACCGCAACGCTGGCAGCCGATCACCGGGTCAGCGACGGTCATCGCGGTGGGCTGTTCCTCGCCGAACTGCGCGACTTGCTGCAACAGCCCGAAGCTATCGCGGGGACTCCAAAATGAAACAGCAGGAAATACTTGCCGGTGTCATCGAGACTATCCAGGGCATTGCCCCCGAGGTCGAAGCCGACGCCCTGGTGGCCGGGAAGCGGCTGCGCAGCCAGGTCGACCTCGACTCGATGGACTGGCTCAACGTGATCATCGGCCTGCACGAGCGCTTCCAGGTCGAGATCCCGGAATCCGACTACGCCCAGCTGACCTCGCTCGACGCGATCGTCAGCTACCTCGCGGCGCGCCAGGCTTAGACCGGATTCGCGCCAAGGCTGGCGCCGAGGTGGCGTTCAACCCTCGAAGAAGTAGCGCCTGATTCCGGCCAGGATCATCTCGACGGCAATCGCGGCGAGAACCAGTCCCATCAGTTTCTCGATGGCCGCAACCATCGATGCGCCCAGCCACTCGCGCAGGCGGTTGGCGGCGAGCAGCACCGCGCCACTGAGCGCCATCGCGAGCGTCAGCGCGCTGACCCAGGTAACCATCAGTTCAGGCTGGCGCGACGCGAGCAGCAGCACCGTTGCCATTGCCGACGGCCCCGCGAGCAGCGGCACGGCGAGCGGGAAGATCAAGGGCTCACGAGGGTGTTCCGGCTCGGGTAGCGTCCCGCCCACCATGAAGATCATCCTGATCGCTATGATCAGCAGGATCACGCCGCCAGCCACTTCCAGCGAGCGCTCCGAGAGGTGCATCAGCTGCAGGAAACCATGGCCGGTAAACATGAAGGCCAGCAGGATCGACAGCGCGATGGCGGTTTCGCGCAGCGCCACCCGGGTGCGCTTGTCGGGCGGCACGTTGCCCAGCACGGTGATGAACACCGGCAACGATCCAAATGGGTCGAGCACCAGCAAGAGCAGGATGAAGGCCGAAAGAAAACTGTGGTCCATGGGGTTACCTGGTGGCGCCGTTGCTCACTCGAGATTCTGCAACTGTTCCCGGATCTGTTCGATGCGCAGTTTCATCTCGACTGCGGCGCCGGTCAGGTCGATTGCCGCCGCCTTGGAGCCCAGCGTGTTGGCCTCGCGGTTGAGCTCCTGGACCAGGAAGTCGAGCCGCTTGCCGACCGGGCCAGGTCCGGTGAGGATGCGCCGGAACTCAGCCAGATGGCTGCGCAGCCGGTCGATTTCCTCGGTGACATCGGTGCGCAGTCCGTAGGCGGCCACCTCCTGCCTCACCCGCGCCATCGTCTCCTCGAGCGGGACGGCAGTACCGCTCGTCACCTCGTCAAGGACGGCGCGCAGCCGCTCGGTCAGGCGCGCCTCGTGGGCGGCGAGCAGCGCCGGCCCGGCCTCCTGCACTCCGGCCACCAGGGCGTCGATCTCATCGATCCGGGCCACCATGAAGGCGGCGAGCTTGGCACCTTCGCGGGCCCGCGCCGCGATGAATTCCTCGAGCGCCTGCTGCGCGGCAGCGGCAACTTCTCCCGACAGGTCGGGCGTATCGCCCGACTCGATGATCACGCCCGGCCAGCGCAGGATTTCGCCGGCCGAAGGCGCGCGGCTTTCGGGAAAGCGCTTGCGCACCAGTGCCAGCAGCTCTGAGAGCCGCGCCAGGGCCGCATCATCGATCGCGCCGGCCTCGGATTCATTCGCGCGGCGCAGTGCCACTCGGCACTCGATCTTGCCGCGCAGCACGCGCTCGCTGATCTGTTCGCGCAGCGCCGGTTCGCACGAGCGCTGCTCGTCGGGCAGCCGGAATACCAGGTCGAGAAAGCGCGAGTTGACGCTGCGCACCTCGACGCTGAGCTGTCCGGCTGCGGTTTCGCGTGTGGCGACCGCATATCCGGTCATGCTCTGGATCTGGCGCCGTTCGGCGGTTGGCTGGCTCAAGGAATCTGCTCCGTCTGGAAAAGCCCGTAAAATCCCGTTCCTGGACACATCAGTCACGAGTCGCCGCCCGCGGCGCGAAGCGGCTCGGGCGGCAAGCAGCAGGGAAGGGATGGCTTCACAGACCAATGCGCCACTGCCGGACGGCCTCGAAATCGGGGGCTACCGTATTGTAAGGAGAATCGCCAGCGGCGGATTTTCGATCGTCTACCTGGTCGAGGACGAGCAGGGCGAGTCTTACGCGCTCAAGGAATTCCTGCCCAGCAGCCTGGTGCGGAGGCGCCCGGGCGAACTGGTCGCTGCGGTCTCCGAGGCCAGCGAGGTGACGTTCCGCAACGGTCTCAAGTGCTTCTTCGAGGAAGGCCGCGCGCTGGCCAGGATCTTCCATCCTAACGTGGTGCGGGTGCTCAATTTCTTTCGCGCCAACGAAACGGTCTACATGGTGATGGCCTACGAGCAGGGTCGCAGCCTGCAGGAAATAGTGCTGCGCCATCGCAACCGCACCGGAGTGCCGGTGATGCCCGAACGCCATGTCGCGCGCGTCTTCGATCCGGTCATGAGCGGTCTGCGCGAGGTACACGCCAACCGCCTGCTGCATCTCGACATCAAACCGGCCAACATCTACATCCGCCTGGACGGTTCGCCGTTGCTGCTCGATTTCGGCGCCGCGCGCCGCGGTCTGGATACCGACGGCCCGAAGCTCTTCCCGATGTATACGCCGGGGTTTGCTGCGCCCGAACTCTACCGGCGCACGCTGGCGCGTGGTCCCTGGTCCGACATCTACAGCCTCGGGGCCAGCATGTACGCCTGCCTCACCGGGGCACCGCCGCAGCCGGCCGACCAGCGCGAGCTCGACGACCAGATCAGTCCGAAACTCGAGAAACTGATCGCTGACGGCTCTAACGCGGCGCTCATCGACCTGATCGCCTGGTGCCTCAAACTCAACCCGATCGAGCGCCCCCAGAGCGTGTTCACCCTGCAGCGTTCGTTGCGCCGGGTTGCGCTCGACAAGAGCGTCGCCGGCGCCAAGGCGGCACCGCAGACGCGCGGGTTGCGGCGCTGGCTCGACACCATCGCCACGCGCCGGAGCACCGAAAGCGGTGACGACGCGTCGAGCACCAATTCCCCCTGAACGCCATGCCGATGCGCTTCTCGATTTACCAGGACAGCCTGATGGGTGCGCGGCAGGTCAATCAGGATCGGATGGGCTACTGCTTCACGCGCGACTGCCTGATGATGGTGGTGGCTGACGGCATGGGTGGCCACCTGCGGGGTGACATCGCCGCGCAGATCGCCGTGCACGCCTGCGCGGCGGCATTCCAGCCGGCAGCCCAGCCGCGGCTTGCCGACCCCGGGGATTTCCTGGATTCGACTTTGCGCCGCGCGCACCGTGAGGCCCTGCGTTACCAGATCGCGAATCGCATGCCGGAATCGCCGCGCACGACGGTGGTCGCCTGTATCGTCCAGGACGGCCAGGCGTGGTGGGCGCACGCCGGCGATTCCCGGCTCTACTGGCTGCGCGGCCCGCGCGTGCTGGCGCGCACCCGCGACCACTCCAAGGTGCAGAGCCTGGTCAGCATGGGCCTGATCAGTCCCGAGGAACATGACACCCACCCCGAGCGCAACAAGGTGCTCAATTGCCTGGGCTCGCCCTTTGATCCGATGATCGAGATCGGCGGGGCCGAGGAACTGCGCGAGGGCGACACCATCCTCCTGTGCAGCGACGGCGTCTGGGCGGCGCTCGACGAACATGAGCTCTGCGCCGGTTTTGCCGGGGTGGCGCTCGAGCACTCGATTCCGGCGCTGGTTCACGACGCGGTTGCGCGCCACGGCGCGCTGGCCGATAACGCCACCGCGTTGGCGATGACCTGGGGATCGCCAGAGCTTGCCCTTTCGACCATTTCGTCGGGCGAAGTTCCGCCCGGGGCCATGACCACCACCATCGTGCTGCAGTCCGGCGAGGCCGGCGATCCCGGTGACGCGCTCTCCGAGGAGGAGATCGAACGCACGGTGCGTGAAATTCGCGACGCGATCGAGCGCAGCGGGGGCGGGCAGTGAGCGGAGACAATCGGCCAGCGGCGCCGAAGATGCGGGTGGTGCTGGCGTCGAACAATCGCGGCAAGCTGCGCGAAATGGCGGCGCTGCTCGAACCGCTGGGACTGGAACTGGTTGCCCAGTCCGAGCTGGGGGTGGAGGCGGCCGAGGAACCCCACCCGAGCTTCCTCGAGAACGCGCTGGCCAAGGCGCGCCACGCCAACCTCGCCACCGGCTTGCCGGCGATTGCCGACGACTCCGGCATCTGCGTGGTCGCGCTCGGCTCTCGCCCCGGGGTGCGTTCGGCGCGTTATGCCGCGCAGGGCGACGGTGAAAGCGACGACGAGAGCAACAACGCTCGTCTGCTCGAGGAACTTGCCGGTGTTGCCGACCGCCGCGCCTATTACTATTGCGCGCTGGTGCTGGTTCGTTATCCCGATGATCCCTGTCCGTTGGTTGCCGAGGGTCGCTGGCACGGCACCGTCACCCAGACGGCGCGCGGCACGGGCGGCTTCGGCTACGACCCTTACTTCCTGATTCCGGAGCTCGGCCGCACCGCCGCCGAACTCGACCCGGACCACAAGAACCGGATCAGCCACCGCGGCCAGGCAATGCGGGTTATGGCGCAACTGCTGGCGCG